>JACMOG010000383.1 GCA_014378125.1 Vitreoscilla sp.
CCATCGGCACGCTGCTGGCCGCGCACACCGCCAAGGTGGCGGCGCGCAAGCGCTGGATGGTCGACCATCTGCAACTGCGCGGCGCGGTCGTGGTGGACGATGGCGCGGCCATCAAGCTGCGCGAGGGCGGCAAGAGCCTGCTGCCCATCGGCGTGCGCGAGGTCGAAGGCGAGTTTCGACGCGGCGACGTGATCGCGATACGCGCGCTCGATGGCCGCATGGTGGGGCGCGGGCTGGCCAACTACTCGTCGGCCGAAGCGCGGCTCATCGCGCGCAAGCCGTCGTCGCAGATCGAGGCGGCGCTGGGCTACGCCAACGAGCCCGAGCTGGTGCACCGGGACAACCTGGTCCTCGGATGACCGCCATCATCACGCTTGGCTGAAGAGCCCGTCATCCTGCGCGAAGTCGCAGGATCCACGCGAGCCGGTACGTGGCCTCGGGCGTGGATTACGCGACTGCGCGCGGAATGACCGGTGGCGCCTCAGCGCGCCGCCAGGTCGTCCGCCGGCGGGCGCGGCTCGTGCAGCGTCTCGTTGTCCACCGCGTCGGGCGGCAGGTCGCTGTGCAGGTCGTGGTCGTCGCGCGGGCCGCGCGGGCCGCCGCGCAGATACCGGTTGTGGTAATTGGTCTTGGGCAGGAATCGCGCGAGTTCGGTCAGCGCCAACTGATACACGCCGCGCTTGAATTCGATGACCACGTCCAGCGGAACCCAGTAGTCGTTCCAGCGCCATGCGTCGAATTCGGGATGGTCGGTGGCGCGGAGGTTCATGTCGCTGTCGCGGCCCATCAGCTTGAGCAGGAACCAGATCTGTTTCTGGCCGCGATAATGGCCGCGCGCATCCTTGCGGATGTAGTGTTCGGGCACTTCATAGCGAAGCCAGTCGCGCGTGCGCGCGAGTATCTTCACGTGGTCGGGCACCAGCCCCACCTCCTCATGGAGCTCGCGGAACATCGCCTGCTCGGGCGACTCGCCGTATTTGATGCCCCCTTGCGGGAATTGCCAGGAATGCGTTCGCAGACGCTTGCCCCAGAACACCTGATTGCGCGAGTTGAGCAGCACAATGCCGACGTTGGGCCTGAAGCCCTCTCGGTCGAGCATAATCTGACCCCGATTCTTTAACTGCGCCCATTATTGCACCGGCGGTACCTGAAACACGAGTTCGCGTTTTTCCGCATAAGGCTGGTGATTCCTCGATGACAACCCGGTAACCTTGCGTCCATGAAAGCCTCCCAGTTCTTTGTTTCCACGCTCAAGGAAGCCCCCGCCGACGCGGAAGTGGCCAGCCACAAGCTCATGACCCGCGCCGGGATGATCAAGAAGCTCGGCGCGGGTATCTACAACTACATGCCCATGGGCCTGCGGGTGATCCGCAAGGTCGAGGCCATCATCCGCGAGGAGATGAATCGCGCCGGTGCCGTCGAGCTGACCATGCCGTTCGTCCAGCCGGCGGAGTTGTGGAACGAAAGCGGCCGATTCGAGAAGATGGGCCCCGAACTGCTGCGTCTGAAGGATCGGCATGACCGCGACTTCGTCCTGCAGCCCACCTCGGAGGAGGCGATCACCGACATCGCGCGCCAGGAGCTGCGCAGCTACAAGCAGCTGCCGAAGAATTTCTACCAGATCCAGACCAAGTTCCGCGACGAGCGACGCCCGCGCTTCGGCATCATGCGCGGCCGCGAGTTCACGATGAAGGACGCCTACTCGTTCGACCGCGACGCGACCGCCGCCAAGGCCAGCTACGACGTGATGCGCACGGCCTACCGCGCCATCTTCGACCGGTTCGGCCTCAGGTACCGCGCCGTCGCGGCCGACTCCGGCGCGATCGGGGGCGACCTGTCGGAAGAGTTCCAGGTGATCGCGGACACCGGCGAGGACGCGCTGATCTACAGCACCGGCTCCGAGTACGCCGCCAACATCGAGCTGGCCGAGGCCGTCGCGCTCATCGCGACGCGCGGCGCGCCCACGGGCGCGCTCGCCAAGACGCCCACGCCGGGCAAGAGCACCTGCGCCGACGTGGCCGCGCTGCTGGGCCTGCCGCTGGCCGCCACCGTGAAGTCGCTGGTGCGGGCCACCGCCGAGCTCGACGACAAGGGCGATGTCAAGAAGGCCACCGTGTGGCTGCTGCTGCTGCGCGGCGATCACGACATGAACGAGGTCAAGGTTGGGAAGGTAGCCGGCCTGAAAGACGGTTTCCGCTTCGCGACGCCCGCCGAGATCGACGAGCATTTCGGCTGCAAGCCCGGCTACCTGGGGCCGATCGGCCTGAAGAAGCCGGTCAAGGTCATCGCCGACCGCACCGTCGCCAACATGAGCGACTTCGTGTGCGGCGCCAACGAGCCCGACTTCCACTTCACCAACGCCAACTGGGTGC
The DNA here is from genome assembly GCA_014378125.1 of Vitreoscilla sp. The sequence goes on from JACMOG010000383.1 coordinate 2,373, forward strand.
GCGACCTGCCCGAGCCGCACCTCGTGGCCGACATCCGCAGCGTCGACGCCGGCGCCCCGTCGCCCGACGGCCAGGGCGTGCTCGCCATCGACCGCGGCATCGAGGTGGGCCACGTGTTCGTGCTGGGCACCAAGTACTCGAAGGCGATGAACGCCACCTTCCTCGACGAGACGGGCAAGCCCCAGCCGTTCGAGATGGGCTGCTACGGCATCGGCGTCACCCGCATCGCGGCCGCCGCCATCGAGCAGAACCACGACGCGCGCGGCATCATCTGGCCGGTGGCGCTGGCCCCGTTCACGGTGGTGCTGTGCCCCATCGGCTACGACCGCAGCGCCGAGGTGAAGGCCGCCGCCGACAAGCTGCACGACGAGCTGTCGGCCGTGGGCGTGGACGTGCTGCTGGACGACCGCGGCGAACGCCCGGGCGCGATGTTCGCCGACTGGGAGCTGATCGGCGTGCCGCAGCGCGTGGTCATCTCCGACCGCGGCCTCAAGGAAGGCCAGCTCGAGGTGCAGGGCCGTCGCGAAGAGAAGGCGAGCACCGTGGCGCTGGGCGATATCGTCGCCGACCTGCGAGCCCGCCTGGCGGCATGATCTTGTCGTGGCTGCGGCGCTGGGCCGTGTCCGGCCTGGTCGCCGGCGCGGCCGTGCTCGGCTGGGCGCCGGCCGCGCAGGCTGGCGCGCAGATCGAGGAGCCGCTGGCCGACTCCGTGCGCACCGCGCTGAGCGCCGCCATCGCCCAGAGCGCGCCGCCGCCCGAGCTGCGCTTCGACAACATCGACCAGCGCCTGGCCTACCTGCGTTGGTTAGGCGCCATGAGCGAGCGCCTGAAGAAGAGCAAGAGCGAAGGCCACGAGCGCATCGAGTTCCTGCAGACGCTCTGGTACGAGAGCCGGCGCGCCGGCCTCGAGCCGGCGCTGGTGCTGGGCCTGGTGCAGGTGGAGAGCGGCTTTCGCAAGTACGCCATCAGCAGCGTCGGTGCGCGCGGCTACAC
>JACMOG010000384.1 GCA_014378125.1 Vitreoscilla sp.
CCGCCGCGGCGGCCTGGTTCGGGTTGGCGATCAGCTCGCGCAACAGCACCAGCTTGGGCGGCACCGTGGTGTCGGACTTGTCGAGCTGCAGTGCCTTCGAGTAGGCCTGGCTGGCCAGCTGCGCGTAGACGTCGCCCAGGTTCTGGTAGGCCGTGGCGTACTGCGGATTGGTGCGGATGGCGGCCACCAGCGCGGCGCGCGCCTTGTCGTAGTCGCCCTGCGAGCCGTAGGGCACCGCCAGGTTGTTGTACGGCGCGGGCATCTCGGGGTGGTCTTCCACCAGCTTCTGGAAAACCTGCAGCGCCTCGGCCTTGCGGTCGAGCATCGACAACGTGACGCCGCGGCGAAAGCGCATCGCCGGATCCTTGGGGTTTTTGGCGAGCGAGTCGTCGATCAGCTTGAGGGCCTGCGTGCTCTGGCCGCTCTTGATGAGGCGCTGGATCTCGAGCGCCTCGGGCGACGGCGCGGCCGCCTGCACGGGCGTGGAGGCCGGCGCGGCCTGCGCGAACGCGACGCTGGCGAAGCCCGACGCCATGGAGAGCGCGGCGACCGCGCGGGTGAGCTGGTGCAGCGACGTCATCGGAAGGCGGGAAACGCGCATGGTGGCAGTTTTTTGTGTTTTGCGGAGGTGGACGGACACACGAACGACTGCGCGAGAGTCTAACGAAAATAGGGGCGGCCATTTGCCGCCGGTGCATAAAAAAGGGGCGCCTTCGCGCCCCTCGATACAGCGGAAAACAATGCCACCGCTCAGCGGTTGCTTTCCCCGACGATCTTCCATTCGCTGCCCACGCGATCCCACGTGAGCGTCTTGTGCATCGTGTCCTTGAAATTCGCCGACGTGTAGTCCTGGTCGAAGCTGGTCTCGACACGGGTGTCGGACAGCGCGTGCGTCTGCACGTTGCCCAGCGTGACGGTGATCGCGCCCGGCTTGCCGACGAGGCGGTGGCGCGCGTCGATCCACGCGGCCTTGGTGCCCTTGGCCGGCTTGAAGTCGAGGCTGTAGAAGGCCAGGTAGCGCTCCACGTCGTGGCTCATCCAGGCGGCGGCCCAGTCCTGCAGGCGCTGCGTGGCGATGCTGGCCGACTGAGCGGGCGTCACCGCGGCCGGCGTCGGCAGCGGGGCCACGTTGCGCAGCGCGGGCGTGGGTGCCGAGGCGGCGGTGGCGGGCACGGCCACCGGGCGCAGCGCGGCCGGCGCGCGGTCGGCGGCGATCTTGTCGGCGCGCTGGTCGAGCTGTGCGAACGTGGCGCCGCCCACCTCGATGGCCTCCAGCGGGCAGCGCGACGACGCGTCGCCGACGATGCCCCAGCCGTCGGCCCCGGGCGCCAGGTCCTGCGCGTCGGGCTTCTTCAGGCCCAGGCTGGCCACCAGCGTGCCCATGCCCGCGTACGTGCGCACGATGGCGGTCGCCAGGTCTTCCTCGGCGAGCACGTACGAGCGCTTGGCGGTGTAGAGCTCGTTTTCGGAGTTGAGCAGGTCCAGCAGGCTGCGCTGGCCGATGTCGAACTGCTGGCGATACGCGTCGCGCGCCTTCTGGATCGACACCACGTTGCGGTCGAGATATCCCATCTGCTCGTTGAGCTTGCGCACGTCGTTGAACGCGATGGCCACGGTCTGGCGCGCGTCGACGCAGGCCTTGTCGCGCAGGTTCTCCGCCTGGGTCAGCAGGTTGGCGTACTGGCGCTCGCGGGCGGAGTCGGTGCCGCCGTTGAAGAGGTTCCAGGTGAGGGCGATCTCGGCGGTGGCGTCGCGCTTCTCGTAGACCACGCCGTCAAGGTTGTGGCCCGCGGCGCCGCGCACGTGCGCCTCCACCTTGGGCTGGAACGCGCTCTTGCGGCCGGCGGCGGCCGAGCGTGCGGCGCGCAGGCCTTCGATGGCGCCGGCCACCGACGGGCTCTGCAGGGCGGCCATGCGCATGGCGTCCTGCTCGGTGGGAGGCAGTTGCCGCACCATCGAGACGGCGCTGACGTTGTCGGCCGGCGGCACCGAGCCCAC
>JACMOG010000385.1 GCA_014378125.1 Vitreoscilla sp.
GCGGCGTCCCCCCCCGGCGGCGCGTCCCGGCGGGCGACCGGGTGGTGCTGCCCACGCTCGTGGCCGCGTTCGCGCTCGCGGCCTGGCTGGCGCTCGGCAGCTCGCTCGCGCCCGGCCCCGCCGCCGAGGCGTCGCCCGCCGCGGTCGACGACGACGTGCCCCCGATCCGTATCCGCGAGGCGCAGTTCTGCCAGCTGCAATCGATTTCCGACCGGTTGCCCGGCTCCGAATGCGCCTGGCAGACGGTGCCGCTGGCCAAGATGTGGGCCGGCCATCGAGCCGGCCAGCCCCAGGTGGACGCCTGGTTCAAGCTGCGCTTCCACCTGGACGCCGTGCCCGCACGTGGCGTGGCCATGTACATGGTGGCGTTCAATCGCACCGGCAGGCTCTTCGTCAACGGGCAGTACGTGCACCAGTTCGGCTCGATGACCGAACCGTTGCCGCTGAACTGGAATCGCTCGCAGTACGCGTTCATGCCCGCCGGCCTGCTGCGCGCGGGAGACAACCAGATCGAGATCCAGCAGCGCGCGTACGGTTGGGAATGGGCCTGGCTCGCGCCCGTGCAGCTGGGTTCCGAAAGCAGGATGCTGGCCCGGTGGCGGCTGCGCGTGTTCTGGCAGAACGAGCTGGTGCGCGTGCTGGGCGTGAGCACGGCCACCATCGGGTTGTTCCTGCTGGGCGTGTGGCTGGGGCGGCGCTCGCACGCCATGTACTTCTGGTTCGGCTGCGTGTCGCTGCTGTGGACGCTGATCAGCCTGGACTACTTCTCGCTCTACCCGCCGCTGTCGGCCCACCTCTGGGAAAGCTGCATGGAGGCGGCCCAGGTGCTGCGCGCCGTGCTCATGTTCATGTTCACGCTGCGCTACTGCGGCAAGCGCTGGCCGCTGGTCGAGTTCGGCGCGTGGGTGTACCTCGTGCTCGGCGCCGCCGCCATGTTCAGCGACCTGCTGCCCAGCTACGCCATCGACCTGTGGTACCTGGGCACGCTGCTGGCCTCGGGCTTCTACTTCGTGATGCTGGTGCGCCAGGGACTGCGCGTGAGCCTGCTCGAGGGATCCATGCTGGCGGTGGCCGGCTCCACCCAGATCGGCCTCAGCGGCTACGACCTGTGGCTCTATTCGTCCAGCACCTGGACCGACCGGTTCTACCTCACGCACTTCAGCGCGCCGCTGTTCGTGGGCGTGGTGGGCACCATCCTCATCCAGCGCTTCGTCGAGTCGCTGAACGCCTACGAACGCCTGGCCGCCGTGCTGGAGCAGCGCGTGAGCGAGAAGGCCGCCGAGCTGGAGCACAACTACGAGCAGCTGGTGGAGGCGCGCCGCAACCAGGCGCTGGCGTTCGAGCGCGGCCGCATCATGAGCGAGATGCACGACGGCATCGGCTCGCAGCTCACGCTGGCGCTCTCGCTGGTGCGGCGCATGGATCGCGAGGCCAATCCCGGGCTGCCGCCGGAGGACGGCCAGGTGGCCACCGTGCTGCGCGAGAGCATCGAGGACCTGCAGCTGATCATCGACTCCCTGGAGCCCGTCGAGAACGACCTGCTCACCGTGCTGGGCACCTTGCGCTACCGGCTGCAGGATCGGTTGGGCAAGGGCGGCATCGAGCTTCAGTGGAACGTGGTCGACCTGCCGCCGCTGCCCATGCTCACGCCGCACAGCGTGCTGTCCATCCTGCGCATCGTGCAGGAGGCGTTCGCCAACTGCCTGAAGCATGCGGCGGCCACGCGCATCACGGTCACCACCGGCCTGACGGGCGAGCCCGGCGTGGACGAGAGGGCGCACATCGCCATCATCGACAACGGCCGGGGCATCGATGGCACGCGCGTGGGACGCGGACTGGAGAACATGCGGCGGCGAGCCGGCGCGCTGGGTGGAACGCTGCAAATCAAGTCCAGCCCGGGGGGCACCGAGGTGCTGCTGGTGTTTCCCACGCATCGCGACGCGGCGCCGGACCAGGCGTTTCCCCCAAAAGGGTGACTCTGGGGGCAGGGACTTCCCGTTTCGCCCATCGAAAGCCCACAGTTTCGATGAGAATGGCTCACCGTCAACCGGAGGGCCGACCCAGGCCGCGCCGCTGGCGGTCAGGACGTTGCCCGGCTCGTTCCAGCGGCGACGCCCCCCCCGAGGCCGAAGCGCCTCGCCATCGTTGGAGAACATCATGAAGAGATCGATCGTGATCGCGCTGTGCCTCGCCGGGCTCGCGCTCGTTACCGGCTGCGTGCACCGGCCTGATCTGGATCTCATCGCGCCGCAGCCCGCCAGCGCGCAGTCCTGACGTCCTGACGTCCTACCGCTTCACGCGCCCCTGAACTGCATCGCGTGCAGGCGCGCGTAGAGGCCTCCGGCCGCGAGCAGTTGCGCATGCGGCCCCTGTTCCACGATGCGTCCGTGCTCCATCGCGATGACGCGGTCGGCGTGCTCGATGGTGGACAGCCGGTGCGCGATGACCAGCGTCGTGCGGCCCTTCATCAGCACCTCCAGCGCCGACTGCACCGCGCGCTCGGATTCCGAATCGAGCGCCGAGGTGGCCTCGTCGAGGATGAGGATCGGCGCGTCCTTGTAGATGGCGCGGGCGATGGCCAGGCGCTGGCGCTGGCCGCCTGACAGCTGCGTGCCGTTGTGGCCGATGCGGGCATCGATGCCGCCGGGCATCGACAGGACGAACTCGAGCAGGTTCGCGCCCGCCAGCGCGTCGCGCACGCGAGCGGGGTCGGCCTGGGCCCCGAGGGCCACGTTGGCCGCCACGCTGTCGTTGAACAGCACCACGTCCTGGCTCACCAGCGCGAACTGGCTGCGCAGGGCGGCGATCTCGTAGTCCTTGATGGAGACGCCGTCGATCAGCACGCTGCCCGCGCTGGGCTCGACGAAGCGCGGCAGCAGGTTGACCAGCGAGGTCTTGCCGGCGCCCGACGGGCCGACGAAGGCCACGGTCTCGCCGGCGCGCACCGCCAGCGTGATGTCGGACAGCGCCGCGGAGAGGGGCTCCCTGGCGGCGTCGCCCTGGGCCTCGGCGGCATCCCGCGCCGCGTAGTGCAGCGCCACGTCCCGGAACTCGATCTCGCCCTTGACGCGACCCGGCGACAGCGTGCCGCCCTGTTCGACAGGCACGTTCTCCATCATGTCGAGCCCGCGCTCCATGGCAGCGGTGCCGCGGGTGAGCGGCGACATCACGTCGGACAGGTGCTTGGCCGGCTGGATCAGCAGCAGCATGCAGGTGATGAAGGCCACGAAGTCGCCCGGGGTGCCGTGCGAGCGGGTGCTCTCGGCCAGCGCCATCCACAGCACCGCGGCCAGCGCGAACGACGCCAGCACCTGCGTGACGGGGCCCATCAGCGAGCCCGAGGCCTGCTGCTTGATGTTGAGGCTGCGCATCAGGCGCGAACTGATGTCGAAGCGGCGCTGCTCCTGCTGCGCGGCGCCGTGCAGGCGCACGATGCGCCAGGCCAGCACGTTCTCCTCGACCACGTAGGCCAGGTCGTCGGTGGCGTTCTGGCCCGCCACGTTGAGCCGGTGCAGCCGCTTGCTGACCACGCGCACGAGGTAGCCGGTGATGGGCAGCAGCACCACGACGAACAGCGTCAGGCGCCAGTTGAGGTATAGGAGGTAGCCCAGGAAGAACAGCGAGGTGAGCGAGTCGCGGATGAGGATCTGCACCGACGACATGAGCAGGTTGGCGCCCTGCTGGATCTCGTAGACGATGTTGTTGGTGATGCTGCTCGCCGTGTTGCGGGTGAACAGCGCAGGCGATGCGCGCAGCATGTGCGAGAACATGTGGGCCCGCACCGCGAGGACGGCGTTCTGCGAGGCCTTGGTCAGGCCGTAGGCGGACACCCACCACGAGATGCCGCGGATCATGAACAGCACCACGATGGCCAGCGGGATCGTCCAGATCGGCAGGCCGCCGGTCTCCTTGAAGCCGCTGTTCAGCACGCGCTTGAGGATGTAGGGGATGGCCGGCTCGGTGGCCGCCGCCACCACCATCGCGCCGCCGGCCAGCGCGAGGGCGCCGGCGCTGTTGTCGCGGAAGTACGGGATCACGCGTGCGAGACGCTGCTTCAGGGAGTTCATCGACGGCGTGGTGGGCGGGCGGCGCGAGCCGTCCGCGAATGGGCGGAAGGGCCATTATCCGACCACCCGCCGGATGGGTTGTTGGCCTACAAGCAGGCCTTGTTCTTGCTGCCTACAATGCGCCTGCTGAACAGCACGCTGTGTTTCCGGAACTTTTCCGACTGAACAGGACTCATTGAATCCTCCATGTGGCCTAGAAGACAAGCCTTGCGCGCCCTCGGCGCCTCCCTCGCCCTGCCGGCCCTGACGCCGGCATTCGCCCAATTTCGCGTCGAGATCAAGGGCACGGGCGCCGCCCAGATCCCGATCGTGCTCGGTCGCTTCCGCGACGAGGAGCGGCAGCCGCAGTCGATCTCGGCCATCGTGCGCGCCGACCTCGAGCGCAGCGGCATCTTCAAGATCGTCGACGGCGTCGCGCCGGGCGACGAGAACGGGCTGCCCGACTACAACAAGCTGCGCGCCGCCGGCCCCGACGCCGTCGTGGCCGGCTCGGCCACGCGCCTGGCAGACGGCAAGATCGATGTGCGTTTCCGCCTGTGGGACGTGGTCAAGGGCGCCGACCTGGGCGGCCAGAGCGAGCCCTCGCTGCCGGTCGACCTGCGCCTGGCGGCCCACCACGTGTCCGACCAGATCTACCAGAAGCTCACCGGCGAGCGCGGCATCTTCTCCACCCGCATCGCCTACGTCACCAAGGCGCCAGGCAAGTTCACGCTGCGCATTACCGATGCCGACGGCGAGAACATCCAGGCCGCGTTGATCGACAACGAGCCCATCATCTCGCCCGCTTGGTCGCCTGACGGCGGCGAACTGGCCTACGTCACCTTCCACGACAAGAAGGCCAAGGTCGTCATCCGCAACGTGCGGCAGGGCACTGTCCGCGAGGTGGCCGCGTTCAAGGGTTCCAACAGCGCGCCGTCGTTCTCGCCGGACGGCCGCACGCTGGCGGTCACGCTGTCGCGCGACGGCGGGTCGCACGTGTACCTGATGGACCGCAACGGCGGCAACGTGCGCCGGGTCACCGAGAGCACGGGCATCGACACCGAGGCCAAGTTCTCGGCCGACGGCGCCTCGCTTTACTTCGTCAGCGACCGTGGCGGCGGTCCGCAGATCTATCGCCAGGCGGTCGCCGGCGGCGGAGCGCAGCGCGTCACGTTCAATGGCGCCTACAACATCAGCCCCGCATTGAGCCCGGACGGCAAGCTTCTTGCGTACATTTCGCGCGGAAGCGGCTTCCAGGTGATGGTGATGGACCTGGGCACCGGCGAAGTGCGCGGGGTCAGCGACACCAACAGCGACGAGAGCCCGAGCTTCGCGCCCAACAGCCGCTACATCATCTACGCGACGAAGGCCGATGGCCGCGACGTCCTCATGACGACGACCGTCGATGGAAAATTCAAGTCGAAGCTGCTCGAATCGGGGCTCGACATCCGAGAACCTGTCTGGGGCCCATACGGCCGCTGACTGTGGGAAAGAGCCGTAGCGCAGGGGCGCTCACGGCCACATGTTCATAGTGCTGGTAGGAGTAAATCAGATGATCAAGAATTCCGGAAAGATGTTGCTGGCCCTGGCCAGCGTGATGGTCGTGGCCGGTTGCGCGTCGACCAAGCTCGACAAGCCCGCCGAGGTCGAAAAGAAGGACGTCACGACGACGAGCACCACCACCACGCCGGACACGGGCAAGTCGACGGTGGCCACCACCGACCAGAGCACCAAGATCAACGCGCCGATCACGCTCGACCGCGTCATCTACTTCGACTTCGACAGCTACGCCGTCAAGGACGAGTTCCGCCCGATCGTCGAGGCGCACGCCAACCTGCTCAAGCAGACTTCCGGCGCCAAGGAAGTGGCCGAAGGCCACACCGACGAACGCGGCGGCAGCGAGTACAACCTCGCCCTGGGCCAGAAGCGCGCCGAAGCCGTCGTGCAGCAGATGAAGGTGCTGGGGGTGGGCGACTCGCAGCTTGAAGCGGTGAGCTACGGCAAGGAACGTCCGGCCGTCGACGGCCATGACGAATCGGCCTGGGCGAAGAACCGCCGCGTCGAACTGCGCAGCAAGTAATGGCTACGTTACTGGGGTTCGCGGGCGTGCGGCGCGCCTGCGCGCTGGCCGCCCTGGTGGCCTGCGGCAGCAGCGCGCACGCCGGCATCTTCGACGACGACGAGGCGCGCCGCGCCATCATCGACCTGCGCACGCGCATCTCGCAGCTGGAGGACGGCTCCAAGGCGCAGACGTCGCAGACCGCCCAACAGTTGCAGCAACTGCAGAACGCGCTGCTCGACCTGACGAACCAGAACGAGCAGTTGCGCCAGCAGATGGCCCAGCTGCGCGGTGCCAACGAGCAGCTCGCCAAGGACCTGGCCGACGTCCAGCGCCAGCAGAAGAACATCGTGCAGGGCGTGGACGACCGGCTCAAGAAGGTGGAGCCGCAGCAGGTCAACCTGGACGGCAAGACCTTCAACGCCGACCCCGACGAGATCGCCGCGTACAACGACGCCACCGCCACCTTGCGCAGCGGCGACTTCGACAAGGCGCAGGTTTCGCTCGGCGGCTTCCTGCGGCGCTATCCGGCCAGCGGCTACGCCGACCTGGCGCGCTACTGGCTGGGCAACGCGCAGTACGGCAACCGCGACTACAAGGGCGCCATCGTCACGTTCAGGGCGTTCATCGCCGCGGCGCCCGACCACGCGCGTGCGCCCGAGGCCGAGCTGGCCGTGGCCAACTGCCAGATCGAGCTGCGCGACATCAAGGGCGCCAAGGCCACGCTGGCCGACCTGATGAAGACCTATCCGAAGTCGGAAGCGGCCGTCGCCGGACGTGAACGCCTGACGTCCCTGAAGTGATGCAGTGAGCATTCGTCCGTTGCCGGTGACCACGCCGGTCGCCGCGGCGGACGACGCCGACCTGGAGCGTCGGTTCGGCGGTCTCAAGCGCCTCTACGGCGCGAAGGGCTACGCGCGCGTTCGAAGCGCGCGCGTGGCCGTCGTGGGCCTGGGCGGCGTCGGCTCGTGGGCCGTCGAGGCGCTGGCGCGCAGCGGCGTCGCGCAGCTGGTGCTGGTCGACCTCGACCACGTCTCCGAATCCAACGTCAACCGCCAGATCCAGGCGCTCGGCGCCACCCTGGGCATGTCCAAGGCGGAGGCGCTCGCGCGCCGCATCGCC
>JACMOG010000386.1 GCA_014378125.1 Vitreoscilla sp.
CGATGCCGCCTCGGCAGGGCATTTGCCCCGGCCGGCCTGTCCGGTCGCATCGCGACCGTCCGCCTGGAAAGGAATCCGCATGACCCGCTTCGTTCTTCCTCTCATCGCCACGGCCGCCCTGACGGCGCTCGCGACCCCCGCGCACGCGCGCAACGTGCGCCTGATGGAGTCGGTGCCCGACACCATTCGCGTCACGCGCACCCACGACATCCTGGGCACGCTCGACCTGCGCTTCGGCGGCGACACCGCGCGCGGCCTCACCATCGTCAAGCGCGACGTGGTGGTGGACGGCGTGGGCGCCACCAAGGCGGCCGACGTGGGCGACGACAACGCGGTGCGTCCCGCCGACCACGAGCTGTGCGCCCGCGCGTTCGAGGACGCGATCACCAAGCTGGCGTTCACCGCCCGCGGCGTGCGCGGCACGGCCATCGTGGGCGTCATCTCCAACTACAAAGGCACGCTGTTCGACGATCCCGGCCACTTCGAGTGCCACGCGGGCGCGCTCAAGGCCGTCGTCACGCTGCGCGCGCAGATCGCCACGGGCACCGTCGCACCGATCGGCGTGCCGGTGGCGTCCCCGCCGGCGACGCCCGACCAGCCGCCGGTCACGCAGCCGCCGGTGATCTCGCCGCCCGCCGCCGCGCCCGATGCGCCGCAGCCGCCCACGCCCACCTTCCAGCCGCTGCCGCCGCGGTCGAACTGACGCCTCTTCTCCGATGACTACCCTGCAGATCTCCCGCGGCGGCGCCGTCGCCCGCGTGTTCCTCGACCGCCCCGACGTGCGTAACGCGTTCAATGACAGCGTCATCGCGGAGCTCACCGGGGCGTTCACGGGCTTCGCGGCCGACGCGTCGTTGCGCGCGGTGGTGCTGGGCGGCCACGGCAAGGCGTTCTGCGCGGGCGCCGACCTGTCGTGGATGCGCGCGATGGCCGACTACACGTGGGAGCAGAACCGCGCCGACGCGCAGGGCCTGGCCGACATGCTGTACGCCATCTGGTCGTGTCCGGTGCCGGTGATCGGCCGAATCCACGGGGACTGCTATGCGGGTGGCGTGGGGCTGGCCGCGGTGTGCGACATCCTGGTCGCCGCCGAGGGCGTCAACTTCTGCCTCAGCGAGGCGAAGCTGGGGCTGCTGCCCGCCACCATCGGCCCGTACGTGGTCAAGGCGCTGGGCGAGCAGGCCTCGCGCCGCTACTTCGCCACCGCCGAACGCTTCGACGCGGCCCGCGCGCACGCGCTCGGCTTCGTGCACGAGGTGGTGCCGGCCGACGCGCTCGATGCCAAGGTGGACGAGCTGGTGGCCGCGCTGGTGGCCAACGGGCCGGCGGCCGTGCGCGCCTGCAAGCGACTGGTGCAGGACGTTGCCGACCGCCCGATCGACGCCGACCTGCGCGCCGAGACCGCGCGCCGCATCGCCGACATCCGCGCGAGCGCCGAAGGCAAGGAGGGCGTGCAGGCCTTCCTCAGCAAGCGCGATCCGTCGTGGCGCTGAGCAATTCGAAACCGGAGACTCCATGTTCACCAAGATCCTGATCGCCAACCGCGGCGAGATCGCGTGCCGCGTCGCGGCCACCGCGCGCCGTCTCGGCGTCAAGACCGTCGCCGTCTATTCCGACGCCGACGCCGACGCCCGCCACGTGGCCGCCTGCGACGAGGCGGTGCGCATCGGCGAGCCTTCGCCGCGCGACAGTTACCTGCGCTGGGAGCGGATCATCGAGGCGGCCAAGGCGACCGGCGCGCAGGCGGTGCACCCGGGATACGGCTTTCTCAGCGAGAACGAGGACTTCGCGCAGGCCTGTGCCGACGCCGGCATCGCCTTCATCGGGCCGCCCCCTTCGGCGATCCGCGCCATGGGCCTGAAGGCCGAGTCGAAGCAGCTGATGGAAAAGGCCGGCGTGCGCCTGGTGCCTGGCTACCACGCGGCCGACCAGGATCCGGC
>JACMOG010000032.1 GCA_014378125.1 Vitreoscilla sp.
AGGCCTGATCCTTGAGAAGTACAAGCTGCGCGAGGGCCGCGACCTGAACCCCACGGCCAAGGCGTTCCAACTGATGACGCTGCTGCGCGGCCTGGGCGTGGTAGTCCTCACGCGCCCCGACCTCACCGGCAACTGGGAGTTCAAGCTGGTCGAGATGGAGCACGGCCGGCTGTCGCGCGGTGCCTTCATGAGCGACATCGCCCAGATGGCCGAGCGCATCGTCAAGAAGGCCAAGGAATACGACCGCGACACCATTCCGGGCGACTACGCCACGCTGAAGACGCCGTGCCCCAAGTGCGGCGGCATCGTCAAGGAGAACTACCGTCGCTACACGTGCCAGGGCGCCAAGGGCGACGGCATCGACGGCTGCGAATTCTCGATCACCAAGATCCCGGCCGGGCGCGCGTTCGAGATCAACGAGGTGGAGCAGTTCCTGCGCGACAAGAAGATCGGGCCGCTGGAAGGCTTCCGCTCCAAGGCCGGCTGGCCTTTCACTGCCGAACTGAAGCTGGCCTACGACGAGGAGATCAAGAACTGGAAGCTCGAGTTCGACTTCGGCGAGGACGCCAAGGACGGCGACGGCGAGCCGGTCGACTTCTCCGACCAGGAGACGCTGGGCCCGTGTCCCAAGGACCAGGGCCGGGTGTTCGAGCACGGCACGTCGTACGTCTGCGAGCACGCGGTGGGCGCGCACGTCACGTGCGACTTCAAGAGCGGCAAGATCATCCTGCAGCAGCCGGTCACGCGCGAGAACATGGCCAAGCTGCTGGCCACCGGCAAGACCGACCTGATGGAGAACTTCGTCTCCAACAAGACGCGCCGCAAGTTCAAGGCGTTCCTGGCCTTCGACAAGAAGGAAGGCAAGGTGAACTTCGAGTTCGAGCCCCGCGCGGCCAAGGTGCCGGCGGCAAAGAAGACGGCCGCCAAGAAGAAGGCGGCCGACGAGTGACCCGAAGGGGTCTGGCATCCCCGCCGTACCCGGCGGCAATGCCTGACCCCGCTCGCGAGCTCAGAAGTAGTAGTTGAACCCGATGCCGCCCTGGCTGCCGTCGAACGTGCGCTGGTGCACGGTGTCAGTGTTGACGTCGTAGACGTCGCCCTTGTACGACTCGTTCACGTAGCGCAGCTGCAGGCCCATCGACGGCGTGATCAGCCACTCGCCCAGCACGACGGCGCCGAGCTGCGACTTGAAGTTCTCGTTGCCCACGTCGCCGGCGCCGCTGCTGCGGAACTTGGCTTCGCTCGCGTAGCGCGCGCCCACGCCGATGCGCCAGCGCGGCGCAACGCTGTACAGCGCGATGGCCTCGAACGGCACGCGCGAGAAGCGCTGGTTGCCGTTCCGGGCGCTCGTGTTGTCGAAGTGGTAGCCGACCGTGCCCTGGAAGCCGAACGGCGAGTCCTTCTCGTGGAACTCGACGCCGCCGTACACATACAGCAGGCCGCCCGCGGAGATGTCCTTGGAGTAGCCGTTGTCGAACTCCGCCGTCGCGAGCTTGTCGCCGCCACCGGTGATGGCGATGCCCACGAGCGGGTGGAACGGGTTGCCGGAGTCCAGGCCGGCATGGGCCAGGGTGGGGACGAGGGCGGCGGCGGCCAGCGCCAGGGGAGCGAGGATTTTCTTCATGTGATCTCTGTGGATGCTTGATGGGGATCTGCGGCGCCGGTTTCCTCCCTGCGCCGTGGCCGCGGTGAGCGGCAGCGGAATCTTACCCAGCGCCCTGCCGCCGAATGACGGGGCCGTCGCGGCGATCCCACACTCGCCGAGACACGAAATCTCCGCGGCCGTGGCGGACTTGGCGCCTGACGGACAATCGACGCATGACCGAACCCGATGTCGTCGCCACCCTGGACGCTCTGGGCGCCGCCGCCCGCCCCGCCGCCGCCCGCATGCCCGCCTCGCCGCGCGCCAGGCGTGACGCGGCCCTGCGCGCGCTCGCCGCGCGCCTGCGCGAGGCCGGCGCCGAGCTGGAGACGGCCAACGCGCACGACGTGCGCGCCGCCGC
>JACMOG010000387.1 GCA_014378125.1 Vitreoscilla sp.
CGGGGGCCCTGGGGCCGCCGCCGGCCGCGTCCACGCCACCGGTGCGCGCATCGGCCGCCGCGACTCGCGCCGCCGGCCCGCGCGAGAGCTGCAAGGCGAGCAAGGCGTCGAACGTAGACGAATGCGTCAGGCGCGTGTGCAAGACAGAGCCGCGCTTCAAGAACTCCAGCACCTGCGCGCGCCTGCCGAAGCAGCCCGACCCCTGGTGGCATCTGTTCAAGCGGAGTTGACGGGCGTGTGACCCGGCAGGGTGGCGCGCAAACGGCGCCCGCCCCGCGGGATCAGCCCGCGAAAAGGTTCGCGGGCAACCCGATGGCGTCGGTGTCCACCGCGAACAACGCGCCAGCCAGGGGCTGCGTGTCCAGCTGCGCCGCGCTCAGCTCGAAGCGCGCGCTGCTGATGAACAGTGTCTTCATCTCCGGGCCGCCGAAGGCGACGTTGGTGATGTGGTCCGTGGGCAGCGGGATGCGCGCCAGTTCGGCGGCGGTGTCCGGATCGTGGCAGGTGACGCACGCGCCGCCCCAGTGTGCGATCCAAAGGCGGCCGGACGCGTCGGTGGTCATGCCGTCGGGGTGGCCGTCGGACTCGTCCAGCACCAGCCAGTCGCGCGCCGCGCCCACCTCGCCGGTCTCGGGGTCGAACGCATGGGCGACGACGCGGCGGTGCACCGTGTCGTTGACGAACATCGTGCGGCCGTCCAGCGTCCACGTGGGGCCGTTGGTGACGATCCAGCCGGCGTCGAGCGCGCGCGTCGCGCGTCCGGCCGCGTCGAAGCGGTAGAACGCGCCCGTCGGCGCCTTCACGGCGAAGTCCATCGTGCCGCCCCAGAAGCGGCCGCGCGTGTCGCACTTGCCGTCGTTGAAGCGGTTGCCTTCGCGGTCGAGCTCGGGCTCGTCCAGGCGCTGAACGTCGCCGCTCCGCGGGTCGAACAGCACGAGGCCGCGCCGCAGCGTGACGGCCAGGCCAGGATGGTCGGCGCGCTCGGCGACGGCGGAGATGGTCTCGCCGAACGACCACTCGGCGTGCGCGCCGGTGGCGGCATCGTCGCGATAGAGGCGGTGCTCGAGGATGTCGACCCACCACAGCGCCTGCTGGCGCGACGACCAGCACAGGCCCTCGCCGAGGGTGGCGCGCACGCGCCCGATGACGCGCGGGACGGAGAGGATGCCGGGGGCGGTCGCTGTGCTCATCGAGCCATTGTCAATGCGAATCGCGCGGAACGCCTGCGCCGCTGGCGCCCACGAGGAAGTCGAGGTCGGCCCCCAGGTGGGCCTGCTGCACGTGCTCGACGTAGAGCTTCTGCCAGCCGCGCTTGGGCGCCTCCAACGGCTTCCACAGCGTACGGCGGCGCGCCAGTTCTTCGTCGCTCACCTCCAGCTTGAGGCTGCGCGCGGGCACGTCGAGCTCGATCATGTCGCCGTCCTGCACGAGCGCCAGCGGGCCACCGGCGGCCGCCTCGGGCGACGTGTGCAGCACCACGGTGCCGTAGGCCGTGCCGCTCATGCGCGCATCGGAGATGCGGACCATGTCGGTGATGCCCTTGCGCAGCACCTTCGGCGGCAGCGGCATGTTGCCCACCTCGGCCATGCCGGGATAGCCGCGCGGGCCGCAGTTCTTTA
>JACMOG010000388.1 GCA_014378125.1 Vitreoscilla sp.
AGCACCAGCTGCAACTTGCCGGCCTGCACCGCGGCCTGCGCGCTGAAATCGGGCAGCAGCGCGATGCCCAGGCCGGCCAGCGCGGCCTCGCGCAGCGCCTCGCTGTTGTTGGCCGCGAACACGCCGCGCACGGCCACGCTCACGCGGCCGGCCGCCTTGCCGGCGCGGACGGGGTCGGGCTCGAAGCTCCAGGTGGGCGTGGCGTTGGGGCGCAGGTAGTGCAGGCAGTCGTGGCCCACGAGGTCTTGCGGCGTCGCGGGCGCGCCCGCGCGGCGCAGGTAGGCGCGCGAGGCCACCAGCCAGCTGCGCGTGGTGCACAGCGGCCACGCCACGTGGGTGTCGGGCGGCGCGGCGGGGTGGCGCAGCGCCACGTCGAAGCCCTCCTGCGCCATCGCCACCAGCCGGTCGGACAGCTCCAGCTCCACGCGCACCTGCGGGTACGCGCGCAGGAAGCCGGCCAGGCGCGGCACGATCTGCTGGCGGCCGAGCGCCACGGGGGCGCTCACGCGCAGGACGCCGTGCGGCTCTCCCACCAGGTCCTGCACGCCGGCGAAGCCCTGCTCGATCTGCGCGAACGCGCCGCGCGTCGCTTCCACCAGGCGCTCGCCGGCCTCGGTCAGGCGCACGCTGCGCGTGGTGCGGTGGACCAGCGGCACGCCGGCGGCGCGCTCCAGCTCGGCGATGCGCTGGCTCATGGCGGCCTTGCTCAGCCCCAGGCGCTGCGCGGCGGCGGTGAAGCTGCCGGCGCTCTGCAGCACGCCCAGCCCGTGCACGTGCGACCACAGTGATTCGATCTTGCGCGTGTCCATCCGTTATTCCAGATTTCAGGTGACCCATTGTTCACCCAAACGAACAGTGAATCCAGCGGGGCGGGCTTCACGCGCGGCGGGCGGGTGCCTAGACTCGGTGCGTTGGCTCCGGGATGGATCGTGCGACTTCGCGCAGGATGACCGGTGCAGCAAAGGAGACCGCCATGTCCACGCCCGCCTTCTCGTCCGCCACGCCCATCGGCCACTTCATCGGCGGCGAGCACGTCGTGCACGCGGAGGCGCGCAAGCAGTCGGTGTCCAACCCGGCCACCGGCGCCGTGGCGCGCCAGCTGCACCTGGGAACCGCCGTCGACGTGGAGACCGCGGTCGCCGCCGCCTCGAAGGCTTTCGACGGCTGGTCCAACACGCCGCCGATCCGCCGCGCCCGCGTGCTCAACGCGTTCCTGGCACTGCTCAACGAACACCGCGACCAGCTCGCCGCGATGATCACCGCCGAACACGGCAAGGTGTTCTCCGATGCCCAGGGCGAGGTGATGCGCGGCATCGACGTGGTCGAGTTCGCCTGCGGCATCCCGCAATTGCTGAAGGGCGACTTCACCGACCAGGTATCCACCGGCATCGACAACTGGACGATGCGCCAGTCGCTGGGCGTGGTGGCCGGCATCACGCCGTTCAACTTCCCGTTCATGGTGCCATGCTGGATGTTCCCGGTGGCCATCGCCTGCGGCAACACGTTCATCCTGAAGCCGAGCGAACGCGACCCGTCGCCCAGCCTGCTCATCGCCGAGCTGCTGCAGCGCGCGGGCCTGCCCGACGGCGTGTTCAACGTGG
>JACMOG010000389.1 GCA_014378125.1 Vitreoscilla sp.
AGCCGTGCTCGCCGCGATACAGGGTCGGGAAGGCGTGCTCGAGTCGAGCCGAGATGTAGTTGGCGCTCAGGATCGCCGCCGCGGTCGCCTCACCCAGACCCTCGGCTCCCATCATCCGGATGTACATCCAGGAGATCGGCAAGATGCCCGCCGAGCCGAACGCCGCCGCCGAGACGGCGCCGTCCGCCGCGCCATCGCCCGCAGCTGGATCACCCGGCAGGAACGGCACCAGGTCTTCGACCACGCACACCGGGCCAACGCCTCCGCCGCCTCCACCGTGTGGCATGGAGAACGTCTTGTGCATGTTCAGATGGCTCACGTCGCCACCGAATTCGCCGGGGGCGGCCACACCGACCAGCGCATTCATGTTGGCGCCGTCGATGTAGACCTGGCCGCCGTGGCCGTGGATGATCTCGCACAGTTCGCTGATGCCTTCCTCGAACACGCCGTGGGTCGACGGATAGGTGACCATCACGCAGGCCAGGTTCTCGCTGTGATTTTCAGCCTTGGCCTTGAGGTCGGCCAGGTCGACGTTGCCGTTCTCGTCGCAGGCGGTGACGACCACCTTCATGCCGACCATGTTGGCCGATGCAGGGTTGGTCCCGTGCGCCGACGAGGGAATCAGGCAGATGTTGCGGTGCGCTTGGCCACGCGAGGCGTGGTATGCCTGGATCACGAGCAGGCCCGCGTACTCGCCCTGCGAGCCCGCATTGGGCTGCAGCGAAATGGCGGCGTAGCCGGTCAGCGCGCACAGCATTTCTTCGAGCTGGCCGATCATCTCGCGGTAGCCGACCGTCTGCGCATCAGGCGCGAACGGGGGGATGTTGGACAATTCTGGCCAGGTCACCGGAATCATTTCGCTGGTCGCGTTCAGCTTCATGGTGCAGGACCCAAGCGGGATCATGGTACGGTCCAGCGCCAGGTCCTTGTCGGCCAGCGAACGCAGGTAGCGCAGCATTTCGTGCTCGGCGTGGTAGCGGTTGAAGGTCGGGTGGGTCAGGTAGGCCGTGCTGCGGCACAGGTTCTCGGGGAACGCGATCTGCGCGCTCGCTTCGATGGCGTCGAAGTCGGGCGACGCCGGTGCACTCGAGACGCCCTGCGAGAACACGGACCACAGCAGCGCGATATCTTCACGGGTCGTGGTCTCGTCGAGCGAGACGCCGATCCGGCCGGCGCCGGCGCGCCGCAGGTTGATGCCTTTTTCATTGGCCACTGCGTGCAGCTCGTCGGCGCGGTCGGTCTTGATGGTCAGCGTGTCGAAATAGGTCGCATTGACGATCTCGTAGCCCAGCTGGCCCAGTTTCGCGGCCAGGATGTTGGTGAAGCGGTGCACGCGGCTGGCAATTTGCGCCAAACCTTTGGGGCCGTGGTAGACGGCGTACATCGATGCCATCACGGCCAGCAGTACCTGCGCGGTGCAGATGTTAGAGGTCGCTTTTTCGCGCCGGATGTGCTGCTCGCGCGTTTGCAGCGCCAGGCGGTAAGCCTGGTTGCCCTGGGCATCGATGGTCACGCCGACCAGGCGCCCGGCCATGCTGCGCTTGAATTCGTCGCGCGTGGCCAGGTAGCCGGCATGCGGGCCGCCGAAGCCGAGCGGCACGCCGAAGCGCTGGCTGTTGCCGACAACGACGTCGGCGCCCCATTCGCCGGGAGGCGTGAGGAGCGTGAGCGCCAGCAGGTCGGCGGCGACGACGACCATGG
>JACMOG010000390.1 GCA_014378125.1 Vitreoscilla sp.
GCACGTCATCGTCACCGAGGGCCTGGACGACGCGGCCTACGTGGCCGAGCGCTGCGACGACAAGAGCGTGGCGCAGTGGCGCGACTTCGTCGCGCGCCCCGAGAACTCGCCCGAGGCGTTCGAAAGCGACACCGGCGTGCCGGCAGCGCTCGTGCGCGGCGCCGCGCGCCTGTACGCCAGCGGCTCGGCGAACGGCAGTGCGCAATCGCTCGCGTCCGGCGCGAAGCGCCCCAACGGCGCCATCTACTACGGCCTGGGCGTGACCGAGCACTCGCAGGGCTCGACCACCGTGATGGCCATCGCCAACCTGGCCATGGTCACCGGCAACGTGGGGCGCGAGGGCGTGGGCGTGAACCCGCTGCGCGGCCAGAACAACGTGCAGGGCTCGTGCGACATGGGCTCGTTCCCGCACGAGCTGCCCGGCTATCGCCACGTGGGCGGCGCCGAGGTGCGCGAGCTGTTCGGCAAGGCCTGGGGCGTCATCATCCAGCCCGAGCCCGGCCTGCGCATCCCCAACATGTTCGATGCCGCTCTGGCCGGCGAGTTCAAGGGCCTCTACTGCCAGGGCGAGGACATCGTGCAGTCCGATCCCGACACCCAGCACGTGTCGAGCGCGCTGCAGGCGATGGAGTGCGTGGTCGTGCAGGACATCTTCCTCAACGAGACCGCCAAGTACGCGCACGTGTTCCTGCCCGGCTCGTCGTTCCTCGAGAAGGACGGCACCTTCACCAACGCCGAGCGCCGCATCTCGCGCGTGCGCAAGGTGATGGCGCCGCTGTCGGGCCTGGGCGACTGGGAGGCCACCGTGAAGCTGGCCAACGCGCTTGGATACCCGATGGCGTACGCCCATCCCGAGGAGATCATGCGCGAGATCGCTTCGCTGACCCCCACCTTCGCCGGCGTCAGCTACGAGAAGATCGACCGCCTGGGCAGCGTGCAGTGGCCCTGCAACGACTCCACCGACGAGGCCGGCACGGCCATCATGCACGTCGACCACTTCGTGCGCGGCAAGGGCCGGTTCGTGATCACGCAGTACGTGGCCACCGACGAGAAGGTCACGCGCAAGTTCCCGCTGCTGCTGACCACGGGCCGCATCCTGTCGCAGTACAACGTGGGCGCGCAGACGCGGCGCACGTTCAACTCGCAATGGCACGACGAGGATCGGCTCGAGATCCATCCGCAGGACGCACTCGATCGCGGCGTGAAGCAGGACGACTGGGTGGGCATCACCAGTCGTTCGGGCGAGACCGTGCTCCGCGCGACGCTCACCGAGCGCGTGCAGCCGGGCGTGGTCTACACCACCTTCCACTTCCCCGAGTCGGGCGCCAACGTGATCACCACCGACAGCTCCGACTGGGCCACCAACTGCCCCGAATACAAGGTGACCGCCGTGCAGGTGATGCCCGTGGCGCAGCCCTCCACGTGGCAGCGCGCGTACAAGGACTTCAACGATGACCAGGAACGCTTCCTCGCCGCCGCGCGCCTCGGCGCGGGCGTCGCCGCGGTGACCGGCAAATGACGGCCGATGCCGGAGCCGAGGCGGGAGCCGGAGCCGGCGCGGAGCGCCTGGACGTGCGTGTGCGCCGCGACGGCACGGTCACCGA
>JACMOG010000391.1 GCA_014378125.1 Vitreoscilla sp.
CCTGTTCGTGCCCACCACGCGCGACTACCAACTGGGCGACGACATCTACCTGCTGCTCACGCTGCCGGGCGATCCGCAGCGCTACCCGGTGGCCGGCAAGGTGGGCTGGCTCACCCCCGCCAACGCGCCGGGCGGGCGCACGCAGGGCGTGGGCGTGCGCTTTCCGGTGGACGAGAAGACGCGGCGGTTGAAGATGCGGAACGAGGAAGTGCTGGGCACGTCCTTTTCGTCGTCCAAGCCGACGCAGACAATCTAACGGCTTTGGTGCCTGGTCTTGCGTTTTGCGCGCAATGACGTCGGCGATAGCCAAGACGTCATTGCGCTAAAGGCGAGACCTGGCAACAACACTTCAGATGTACGTCGACTCCCACTGCCACCTGGCATTCCCCGAACTCAACGACCGCCTGGACGCCATCCTCGCCGACATGCGCGCGGCCGACGTCGGCGGCGCGTTGTGCATCTGCACCGCGATGGACGAGTTCGAGTCGGTGCACGCGCTGGCCGCAGCCCACGACAACCTCTGGGCCAGCGTGGGCGTGCATCCCGACACCGAGGCCATGGGCGAGCCCGACGTCGAGTGGCTGTGCGAGCGCGCCGCCCGCCCCCGCGTGATCGCCATCGGCGAGACGGGCCTCGACTACTTCCGCCTCGAAGGTCGCAGCATCGCCGACATGGAGTGGCAGCGCGATCGGTTTCGCGTGCACATCCGCGCCGGCCGGCGCATGGACCTGCCGCTGGTGATCCACACGCGCCAGGCCAGCGACGACACGCTTCGCGTCCTGCGCGAGGAAGGCGCGGGCGCCGGCCCCGCCCCGCGTGGCGTGTTCCATTGCTTCACCGAGTCGATGGACGTCGCGCGCGCCGCGCTCGACCTCGGCTTCCATATCTCGTTCTCCGGCATCCTCACCTTCAAGACCGCGGCCGAGCTGCGCGAGGTGGCGCGCTACGTGCCGCTCGATCGCTGCCTGATCGAGACCGACAGCCCCTACCTGGCGCCGGTGCCCCATCGCGGCAAGACCAACATGCCGGCCTGGGTGCCGCACGTGGCGCACCTCATCGCGGAGCTTAAAGGGCTTCCGGCCAAGGACGTGGCCGACGCGACCCGCGACAACTTCGAGCAACTATTCCGTGTGACAGTCCCCGAGCCGGCCTGAGCCAGCCCCGACGACGTCGTCGCGCACCTCTCCGAGACTTCCACCATGCCCATCCGCTTCCGCCTCCTCGCCGCCGGCGCGTCCATCGCGCTGTCCGCCTGCACGGCCTTCGCCAGCACGTACGACAGCGTCGACTTCTTCCGCGCCATCAATGTCGACAACGGCGACGCCGTCACCCGCATGCTCGCGGCCGGCCTCGACCCCAACCAGCTCGACACGCACGGCCAGCCCGCGCTGATGGTGGCGCTGCAGGGCGAGCCGCTGAAGGCGGCCAAGGCGTTGTGGGACGCCAAGGGCATCCAGATCGACGTGCGCAACCACGCCGGCGAGACGCCGCTGATGATGGCCGCGCTCAAGGCCGGGGTCCACGCCGCCACCGCGCTGGTGGCGCACGGCGCCGCGGTGCAGAAGGAGGGCTGGTCGCCGCTGCACTACGCCGCCACGGGCGGCAGTGGGGTCATCGTGAGGCTGCTGCTGGCCAAGGGGGCGGTGCTGGAAGCCCGCTCGCCCAACGGCTCGACGCCGCTGATGATGGCGGCCCGCTACGGCAACGAGGAGGCCGTCGACGCGTTGCTGGCCGCCGGCGGCGACCGCACGCTGAAGAACGACCTGGGCATGGACGCCTCGGCATTCGCGGCGAGCGCCGGTCGCGAGAAGCTCGCGGCACGGCTGAAGGCGGGCGTGGCGGCGAAGTAGCCCCCCCGGGCGTCAGTGCTGCGTGTTCGCCCGCCATGAGGCCGCGTCGACGCGATACGTCGTCAGCTCCTTGCCGTACCAGCGTTGCAGCCCCTGCGGCTGCATGCCCAGGCGCTCCATCACGCCCGACGACGCCTTGTTGTCCGGATCGCACACCGCCATCAGTTCATCGGCGTGCAGCGCGCCGAAGGCGTGGTCGGCCATCGCGGCGGCCGCCTCGGTGGCGTAGCCGCGACCCCAGTGGGCGCGGCCCAGGCGCCAGCCGATTTCCAACGGGCAGTCCAGGTCGGGCACCGGTGCGGCCTCGCGACGCAGGTTCTGCAGGATGCCCGCGCCCACGAAGACGCCGCTGTCGCGCTCAAAGAGCGCCCACCACGCGTAGCCCAGCGCGGTCCAACGCGCCTTCATGCGCTCGATGATCGCGCGCGACTCCTCGAGCGTCTCCGGCTTGCCCGACAGGTAGCGCATCACCTCCGGGTCGGAATTCATCGCGTTGAACGCCTCCAGGTGGACGTCGGACAGGGGTTCGAGGCGCAATCGGGCGGTGGTGAGGACGGTCATCTTTAGGGCTCGTGGATCGGATCGATGCACGAGCATACCGAACGGGGGACCGAGAACTCCTGGCGCGGCGTGGCGCGCCTCGATGCCTCGAAAAACCGGGGCTTCCCGGTGCGAGTTTCCCTGCAGCCGGCGGCCGGTTTCGGCACGGCGTCCCGACGCCCGTGTAGGAAGTTCGCCGACACGCGGTCTGGCGCCGGGCCGACTACAGATTCGAGGGGTCGGGTCCTACAGTTCATTCCATGGACAGCAGGCCGGTTCACGGTCTTCTCCACGAAACACCCCGGAGTACTTTCATGCACGCCACCGCCCTCGCCAATCCGTTCGTCATGATGACCGACCCGGAGACGATCCTGTTGGCCGTCGAACGCTCGGAGCGCCTGAACCGCCTGAGCCGCAAGGTCTACCGTCCGCTGGATCGCCCGCTGATCCCGAAGGTCGGCGCCAAGGACCTGTCGGCCTTCGACAACGAGATCGATTCCGAAGTCGAAGCCGTCGTCGTCGAAGCCGAACTGGCCTGATCAGCGAAACCGTTCGCCGCTGCCAGCCGCCATTCCGGCGGCGCGAATCGGCGTGTTGACGATGACTCGCCCACCACGGCCCGCGTGCGACCCGCGTGCAGCGCGACGCAATGCCTCGGTGCGCCTAGACCTGGTCGGACAACGGGATCGACGCGCCGGCCTCGTCGGCGGCGATGGCCACGATCAACTGGGCGAGATCGGCCTGCATCCGCGCCAGCGTGTCGGGCGGCAGCGACTTGAGCGCGTCGGGCAGCAGTCCCGCGAACGGGCCGGGCGCGTTCTTGAGCACCTTGGCCCCGGCGGGCAGCAGGTTCAGTTGCACCGCGCGGCGATCGGCGCCCTGCTTGACGGCCACCACCATCTCGCGGTCGATGAGCGTGCGCACCAGGTTGCTGGCGGTGGACTGGTGGATGGACATCGCCTTGGCCAGCGCGCCCACGCCGATGCCCGGATGCTCGCGCACCACGCTCAGCGCCCAGACCTGCGCGCCGCCCATGCCGACCGTCTTCTCCACCTGCTGGAAGTGCGACTTGACGGCGTTGAACACCTGGCGGAACTGGCGCAGCACGGCGATGGAAACGTCGTTGCTGTCGACGCCGGCGTCGAGTGTGGGCTTGCTGCGAGGAACCATGGGCGAATGATAAGTGGGGGTACGGGAAGCGCCCGCACAAAAAAGCGGACGCCCCTGAAGGCGTCCGAAGCTGAGATGAACCCAGCGCTCCCGAAAACGACCGGCGCACCACACGCCGGTCGACACACACTCAATGCATCACTTGGCCGGGTAGACGAAATCGGCGCGGCGGTTCTGCTGCCACGCGGCCTCGTCATGGCCCGTCGCCTTGGGCTTTTCCTTGCCGTAGCTCACGGCCTCGACCTGCGCGTCCTTGACGCCCAACAGGCCCAGCGCGCTCTTGACCGTCTGGGCGCGGCGCTCGCCGAGCGCCAGGTTGTATTCGCTGCCACCGCGTTCGTCGGTGTTGCCGATGATGGAGACGTGCACTTCCGGATGCTGCACCAGGTATTGGCCCTGCAACTCGACGACGGCCTTGTCCTGCGGACGGTACGCCGCGTTGTCGAATGGAAAATAGACGCTGCGCTGCTGCGAGACCGGGCTGTTCGGGTCGAGATACGCGGGCAGGGCGGTCGCCATCGACGGCGTGGCCGCGGGCG
This sequence comes from Vitreoscilla sp., assembly GCA_014378125.1. The sequence continues at coordinate 4,100 of JACMOG010000391.1, forward strand.
GCGGGGTGGCGACGCCTGCGTTGACCGGAATCTGCGCGGCCGTCGTCACGGGGGCGGGCGCGGGCGGCGCCACGGGCGTGCTGGCGCAGGCGGCGAGGGCCAGCGCGGCGGCGGCGGGCCCGGCGGCGGTGGCGATGCGAGCGAAGACGGCGGTGAGGGCGGCGTTGGGCATGGAAGGCGGGCCGCAGGGCGGCGATTGGTGAAAACAGCTCGACCTTAGCAGATACATTTGTATAAATGCAGATAGGGTCTTGCAGGAGGCTGTCGATTCGCCTTCAAATCGCGGTCCGCCTGCAGGTCGGGTTCGGGTCTTGCCGACCGTCTCCGTCGCCGCTGTGCACGTTGGAGAGACTCGCGAAGGATTTGTTCCGTGAACAGAATGAAAAGCGATTGCGTCATCGCCGGTGGCGGCCCGGCCGGGATGATGATGGGCTTCCTGCTGGCCCGCGCCGGCGTCGACGTGGTGGTGCTGGAGAAGCATGCCGACTTCCTGCGCGACTTCCGCGGCGACACCATCCACCCGTCCACGCTGGACGTGATACACGAGCTGGGCCTGCTCGACGAGTTCCTGCGCCGGCCGCACGACGAGCTGCGCGACGTGGCCGTGCGGGTGGGCCAGGAACAGGCGCGGATCGCCGACTTCCGCCACGTGCCCACGCACTGCAAGTTCCTGATGATGATGCCGCAGTGGGAGTTCCTCGACTTCATTGCGGGGCACGCCCGCAAGCTGCCGAACTTCCACTTGGTGATGCAGGCCGATGTACGCACGCTGGTCGAGGAGGACGGTCGCGTGACGGGCCTGGTGGCTCGGACGCCTGACGGCGACCTGGAGGGGCGCGCCGCGCTGGTGGTGGGCGCCGACGGCCGCCACTCGACGATCCGCGAGCAGGCCGGGCTGCGTCCGCAGGACTTCGGCGCGCCGATGGACGTGCTGTGGATGCGCGTGTCGCGCCGCCCCGACGACCCGCCCGACCTGTTCGGCCAGGTCGACGCCGGCCGCATGCTGGTGATGATCGCCCGCAACGACTATTGGCAGTGCGCGCTGCTGATTCCCAAGGGCTCGTTCGACGCGGTGCGCGGGCGCGGCATGGAGGCGCTGCACGCGTCCCTCCTGGACCTGTCGCCGTGGTTGTGCGAGCGCGTGCGCGAGCTGGCCGGCTGGGACCAGGTCAAGCTGCTCACCGTCGCGGTCGATCGCCTGCGCGACTGGGCCCGGCCGGGCCTGCTGTGCATCGGCGATGCGGCGCACGCGATGTCGCCCATCGGCGGCGTGGGAATCAACCTGGCGGTGCAGGATGCCGTGGCGGCGGCGCGGTTGCTGGCCGGGCCGCTGCGCGCTGGCGTGCCGAGCCTGGCCGATTTGCAGCGCGTGCAACGCCGGCGCGAGTGGCCGGTGCGCGTGGTGCAGCGCATGCAGATCACGATGCAGGAGCGGCTGATCGCGCCGGTGCTGGCCAGCCGGGGCGCGGTGCGCATGCCCTGGTTCCTGAAGGTGCTGGGCCGCGTCGCGCTGCTGCGCCGCATCCCCGCATGGGTCATCGGGGTGGGCGTGCGGCGGGAGCGCGTCTCGTGAAGCGTGGATCCTGCGACTGCGCGCAGGATGACAAGGCAGTCGTCATCCTGCGCGCAGTCGC
>JACMOG010000392.1 GCA_014378125.1 Vitreoscilla sp.
GCTGGCGAAGGCGGCGTGACGGGATGGCGCGCCCACCCGGAGTGAATCGTCTCTGGCTGCGCTTCTGGCAGCTGGCGGGGCTGGGGGCCCTTTTCGCCGCGTGGCACGGGCTCACGCGGCCGGGCCTGGTGCCCCACTTTCTGTTCAGCGACGACAACCAGGCGGCGTTCTTCTTCGGCGAGCCGCTGAAGATCTTCGACCGCATCGGCCACTGGTTCTTCGTCGACGCCGACATCTACAGGCACCTGGGCGTCACGCTGCTCGAGACCGTGCTGGCGTTCGGCATCGGCACCGTGCTGGGGCTGGGCACCGGCCTGTGGCTGGCGCTGAGCCCGTTCGCGGCCGCGCTGCTCGTTCCGTACATCAAGGCGATGAACGCGATGCCGCGCGTGATCCTCGCGCCCATCTTCGCGGTGTGGTTCGGCCTGGGCGTGGCCAGCAAGGTGGCGCTCGGCGTGACGCTGGTCTTCTTCGTCGTGTTCTTCAACGTGTACCAGGGTGTGAAGGAAGTGAGCCCGGTGATCCTGGCCAACGCGCGCATGCTGGGCGCGAGCCGGCGCCAGCTTCTGCGCCACGTGTACCTGCCGAGTGCCACCAGCTGGGTCTTCAGCTCGCTGCACACCTCGGTGGGCCTGGCCTTCGTCGGCGCGGTGGTGGGCGAGTACCTCGGGTCGTCCCAAGGCGTCGGCTACCTGATCCTGCAGGCCGAGGGCAGCTTCGACATCGACACGGTGATGGCGGGCATCCTGGTGCCCACCGTGTTCGCGCTGCTGCTCGACGCGCTCGTCGGACGGGCGGAGAAGGCGCTGATGAAGTGGCAGCCGCAGGCGGGCGAAAGCGAGCGTCCCTGAGGCGACCGCTCGAAACTGGCGACGGGCGCGGCATACCCGACGTGGTAGCGTATCGGCCTCGACCGGCGCAGCCGGCATGTCCCATGCAAAAGCCAGGGAGGCTTGAAATGAAATTCGCTATCCAACCCCTCGTCGCCGCGTCCGCGCTGGCCCTCCTGGCCGCCTGCGGCGGCGGCGGCGATTCGTCGAACTCGCCGTCCGCCACGCCGCTCGCGATCACGTCCACCAACCAGACTGACGTCGCGCGCGCCAGCATCAACGGCGGCCTGGCCATCTCGCTGGCCCAGGGCTCGCTGGGCGGGGGCGCCTCGGCCACCGCCGTGGTCGGCCGGTCGCATGCGCTGGGCGCGACGATGGTTCACGTGCTGCACGCGGCCATCGGCCAGCGCAGGAGCGTCGCGAGCGTCGGCGCGCACGCGGCGGCCGTCTCCTCGGCCACCGACTCGTGCGCCGACGGCGGCACCGTCACCACCTCGTTCGACGACAAGGACGGCAACGGCGTGGTGTCCAACGGCGACGTGCTCACCGCCGCGTTCTCGCAGTGCCGCGACAGCGCCACGCTGACCATCAACGGAACGGTCACCGTCACCATGACGGGCACGCCGACCGCGTCGCAGTTCGCGGCCAGTGCGCAGTTGCAGAACGTGTCGGTCGTCGACGGTGGCGCCACGTCCACCCTCAGCGGCACGGTGAGCAACA
>JACMOG010000393.1 GCA_014378125.1 Vitreoscilla sp.
CGACGGCCCGCTGGCGTTGCTGCCGCTGCCGCCCCTGCCCGGCGCCGACCCGAAGACCTCGCGCGCCGCGCTCGTGTGGTGCGTCGATTCGGCCGACGACCCGGTGGCGCCGCTCACCGACGCGCAGCGCCTGGCCGTGCTCGCCACGCGCCTGCCCGAGGCGGTGGGCACGCCGGTGGGCATCTCCGCGCTGAAGTCGTTCGCGCTGGGCCTGAACGCCGAGGCGAGCCTGGTCGACGGCCGCGTGGTGCGCATCGGCAACGCGGCGCAGACGCTGCATCCCGTGGCGGGCCAGGGCCTGAACCTCGGGCTGCGCGATGCCTTCCTGCTGGTGGATCGATTGGCCGCGTTAGCGCACAGCCCGGGCAGCGAGGGTCACCACCCGAGCCAATCCGGGCTCCCCCTCGGGGGACAGCGACGGGAGGAGCGAGGGGGCTCCATTTCTCACGCGTTGCGCGGGCTGGCGTTCGCCCGCGCGCCCGATCGCTGGAGCGTCATCGGCGCCACCGATTTCCTTGCCCGCAGCTTCACGTGGCACGCGCCCGGCCTCGCCGCCGCGCGCGGCCTGGGCCTGGCCGCGCTGCAGGCCATTCCCCCGTTCAAGCGCGCCTTCGCGCGCCAGATGATGTTCGGCTGGCGCTGAGCTTCCTTCATTCGAATCCGAGAGAGAGACAAGCATGTTCGTGGTCGCGGGCGAAGCCCTGATGGATGTGTTCACCGGCGCGACGACGCCCACCGGCATCGCGCTCGACGCGCGCATCGGCGGCTCGCCGCTGAACGTCGCTTTCGGCCTCGCGCGCATGGGCCAGAAGGTGGCCTTCCTGGGCGGCATCTCCAGCGGCGAGCTGGGCGGCCGGCTGGTGGACGCGCTGCGCGCCGAGGGCGTGTCGCTGGACGCCGTGCACCGCAGCAACGCGCCCACCACCCTCAGCCTGATCGGCGTCGACGCCAAGGGCGTGCCCGAATATGCGTTCTACGGCACCGGCGCCGCCGACCGCGCGCTGCCGCTCGCCGCACTCGAACGCATGCCCGCCGACGCCCGCCTGCTGCACGTGGGCTCGTACACGATGGTGGTGGGCGACACCGCCGCCACGCAGCGCGCGCTGGTCGACCGCGTGCACGGCAGGATGGTGGTGAGCTACGACCCGAACCTGCGCCTGAACGTGGAGCCCGACCTCGCCGTGTGGCGCGAGACGCTCGAATGGATGCTGCCGCGCACCGACGTGCTCAAGCTGAGCGACGAGGACCTGGGCCTGCTGTACCCGGGCATCGACCCCGCCGCCTTCGCCGCCGACTGCCTCGGCAAGGGCACGGGCCTGGTGGCGCTCACCCGTGGCGGCAAGGGCGCGTTCGCGTGGCACGCCAGCGGCACGGTGGAGGTGCCCCCGGTGGTGGTGGACGTGATCGACACCGTCGGCGCCGGCGACACTTTCCAGGCCGCGCTGATCACCCGCCTCGACGAACTCGGCGCGCTGTCGCCGGCGGGCGTGCGCGGCATGGGCGCCGAGACGCTGCTGGACGCGATGCGCTTCGCGGCCCAGGCCGCGGCGATCACGTGCTCGCGACGTGGGGCCGATCTACCGCGCCGCGCGGAGCTGGGGATCCGCTGAGAGGTCAGGCATATCCGCCGTACCCGGCGGATATGCCTGACCCCGGCGCCTCAAGGCCGATCACGCCCCTCGTGCGCCGGCGCGTACGCCGCGTGCACCAGCCGCTGCTCCTCCACCGGCGTGCGGCCGAACAGGCGCTTGAATTCGCGGCTGAACTGCGACGCGCTCTCGTAGCCCACGCGGCTGGACGCGCGGCTGGCGCTGACGCCGTCCTGGATCATCAGCAGGCGCGCCTTGTGCAGCCGCGTGGCCTTCAGGTACTGGATGGGCGAGGTGGCCGTCACCGTCTTGAAATGGGCGTGGAAGGCGGCGGCACTGAGGTGCACCTCCTGGGCGAGCGTGTCGATGTCCAGGCGCTGGTGGTAGTCCATGTGGATGCGGTGCAGCGCCTTGGCGATCTGGCCGAAGTGGCCACGCTGGGCCAGCGCCGCGCGCAGCGCGGGTCCCTTGGGGCCGGTGAGCACGCGGAAGCACACCTCGCGCATGAGGCCGGCGCCGAACAGCCGCGTCTCCAGCGGCGAGCGCAGCGCGCGCAGCAGGCGGATGACCGAGTCGGCCAGCGGCGCGTCCACCGGCGCCGTGGCCACGCTCTCGGCGCCGGGCACCGGCTCGAACGACGGGTCGATGGCCAGCGCGAGGTCGGCGATCACGGCCAGGTCGAGCTTGACCTTGATGACCAGCAGCGGCTCCTCGGGCGTGGCGAAGGTCTCGCCCTCGAACGGCATCGGCACCGACGCCACCATGAACTGGTGCGCCCCGTACTCGATCACCTGGTCGCCGAAGTAGCCGCGCTTGCGGCCCTGGCACACGATCACCACGCAGGCGTCGTGCAGCACGGGCGTGCGTGGCAGCGACCGGTTGGAGCGGCCGAAGGCCACGCCGTCCAGCAGCGACGCCGTCATGCCTTCGTTGGGGGCCAGCTCGGCCACCAGGGCCGTCATTTCCGCGCGGGCGGCGGCTTCGTCGTGCGCCACGGCGCGTCCTTCCAGGGCTTGTTCGATGGGACGAACTCTAAAGGAACAGGCGAGCAATGAATACCCGAACTGTCATATTCGACGACAGATCTGTAGTTTTAGGCAAGAAGTCTGGAGTTTCAGGACTTCACCCCGGCGCTCCGATTTCCTAAACTGCGTTCACCCGGCCTCGAAAGAGATCGGCGCGTGCGGCCTCCCCGGCCGCCCTGCGATGAGGCCTCGACCACTGGCCCACGCGGCGAGACGACGCGCCCTTCCCGCCCCTGCAGCGAGCCCGGATCACGGCACGCATTTGCAGGCGCCCGCCCTCCGCGGGCCGTGACGCCCCCGACGCGCCACGCACCGATCACCTTGAATCACCCCGACGCCGTCGGCATGCGCATTGGCGCGACCGCCGGCATGACCATCCCACACGAGGAGAACATGATGAATCGACAGACATGGTTCGTGACCGGCGCGGCGTCGCGCCTGGGCGCCGGCGTGGTCCGCCAGGCGCTGGCCGCCGGCCACCACGTGGTCGCCGCCGACGCCGATCCGCTGGCCGCGCTGCAACGCATCGGCGCCGTGGCCGACGAGCGCCTGCTCGCGCTGCCGCTCGACGAGGTCGACGCCTACGAGGTAGGCATCGCCGTGAAGGCCGCGGTGGCGCGCTTCGGTGGCATCGACGTGCTGGTGCACGGCGCCGCGGCGTGCAGCCCGCAGCGGGAGTTCGACGCGCCCGCGCCGGCGCGCGACTTCAGCGCCACGGTGCGCTCGCTGTTCAACATCACGCGCGGCGTGCTGGAGGCGATGCGCGAGCAAGGCGCCGGCCGCATCCACCACCTGGTGCCCGACCCGGGCACGCAGCGCGGCCCGACGCTGTTCTCGATTGCCGGCTTCTGCCACTCGGTGGCCGCGGACGTGGCGCCGTTCGGCGTGGAGGTGACGGCCGTGCCGGCGCACGAGGCGTCGTGGCTGCTGTGCCCGGCATCGGGCCGCGGGCAGGACGAACTGCTGGAGGCCTGAGCGCCGCGCGAAGACACGTGCAGGCGAAGACGGGGGCGGCGCTGCGTGAACGCAGAGAAGGCTGGAGTGTTCGACGAAACCGGCCACGACCTCGCGGCCCGGGGCGGCGAGGTCGTCCAGGAACGCGGGCATCGGAGCCTCTGCGCTCCGGCAGGGCCAGGCACTTTCCGACGCGCAGCAGCGTTCGATCAGGGTCTCAGGCCGTGGCCTCGGCAACCACCCGCGATTCGTCCGTCGCCGTGGCTTCGGCCACCGACACCAGGCGGCGCGCCGGCACGTCCCACAGCACGTGCTTCAGCGACGACGGGATGGCGCCCAGGGGCACGCGCGTGACGCCGGCGAACAGCTGCGCGTTGGCCTTGTGGCAGGCCGCGAGGCGGTAGTTGGGCACGCCGGGGCACAGGTGGTGGACGTGGTGGTATGCCGCGTCGGCGGTGATCCAGTTGAGCCACAGCGGCAGCACGAGGAAGCTGGTGCCGTGCACCGCCGCCTCGTCACGATCCCAGCCCTCGTCGGCGCTCGCATAGGAGTGCTCGAAGTTGTGCTGCACCGTGAACAGCACGATGCCGTAGCCGCCCGCCAGCGATCCGCTGACCAGCCAGCAGACCAGGAACGGCACCGGCCCGATGGCCCAGGCCATCGCGGCGAGCACGCTGAGCAGCAGCAGGTTGTTCCAGAGCATGTGGCGGTAATGCACCATCGACGCACAGCCCGGCAGCGGCCCGATATCGGCACCACGCTTGCCCGCCAGGCGCTGGCGCACCAGGTGAACGCTGGCGCGAAACCAGGTGATGCGGGGATTGATCAGGAAATACAGGCCGCCGGCGATGGGGGCGAGCAGGATGTCGCGCGTGAAGCGGTAGCGGCGACGCTGACGGTCGTTCATGGCCAGGTAGTCGGAGACGCTGGCCACGTTCAGCGGTCCGCGGTACTTCGCCCAATTGCCGTTGGTGGTGTGGTGGTACCGGTGGTTCTCGGCCCACACCTGTTGCGGCAGCCCGGACAACACGCCCAGCAGGAAACCGGCGATGCGGTTCAGGCGTCGGCTGCGGAACAACGCGTGATGCCCGGCGTCGTGCATCAGCACGAAGCCGCGCAGCAGGAACAGGCTGAGGGTGGCGGTGGCGGCCGCGTCCAGCCACACCGAGTCCAGCCAGGTCTGCCGGATCAGGAACCACAATCCGGCGATGGGCAGGAAGACGGAGAGGATCTGCACCGACCCACGCAGGGCGCTGGGGGTGGCGAACTGGTCGACGATGTCGCGCTTTCGCGCTTGCCATTGGGCTTGGGACATGAAACAGCCTCGAGGCAACGTATGAATGTCCGATGATCCCACGTCCGTCAGGTGCCTTGAAGCAACGGAATGCAAAGATCGTCGATGACGGCGTCTCCCTACAGCATTCGGTGACGCAGTGCCGGAAGCTGGATCCGCACCTGCTCGATGCGCTCCTTCGACAGGTCGGCCAGCGCCACGCCCTCCCCTTCCGCGCCATCGAGGGCCAGCGACAGCACCTCGCCCCACGGATCGATGACCACGCTGTGGCCGAAGGTGCGGCGGCCGTTCTCGTGCGTGCCGCCCTGGGCGGGCGCGACCACGTAGCACTGGTTCTCCAACGCGCGGGTGCGCAACAGCAACAGCCAGTGCGCCAGGCCCGTGGTGTACGTGAAGGCGGCGGGCACGAACAGCACGTCGCAGGGCGGACGCATCAGGCCGCGGTACAGCTCGGGAAAGCGCAGGTCGTAGCAGACCGACAGGCCGGCGCGCCAGCCGTCGTGCTCGAAGGCCACCAGCGTGTCGCCGGGCTCGAGCACGCGGGCCTCGTCGTAGGCCTCCTTGCCGTTGTCGAAGGCGAACAGGTGGATCTTGTCGTAACGCGCCAGCCTCTTTCCGTCCGGGCCGTACACGCAGCAGGCGTTGCGCACGCGGCCGGCCGTCTTGGCGTGGAGGGGCAGCGTGCCACCCACCAGCGTTATGCCGTGCCGACGCGCGGCCTCGGACAGGAACTCCTGGATCGGCCCGTCGCCGTCGGCCTCGGCGATGTCCAGCTTGGCGTCGTCGCGCAGCCCCATCAGGCAGAAGTATTCGGGCAGCGACACCCACTGGGCGCCGGCGTCGGCCGCCTGCGCCACGAGCCGGCCGGCGGCGGCCAGGTTGCGAGCCACGTCGGGGGTGGAGACGGTCTGGATGGCAGCGAACTTCGTCATGGGGCTTCCTCTCGTTGGCGCCAGTATCCGCTGACTTCGTTTTTCCGAAGTGAGGGTGGGACGCTTCGCGCGGGTCGGCTGCCCGCGCTGCGGTTGAGACAAATTCGGTTCCCCATTTTTGTTGTTTGGTCTGGGCAGCGTCGGGCCATCGAGGCGGCGACCGTGCCCGCGGCCGTCGCCGACACGTGCCGCCGGGTCTGACGCGAATCGCGGGTCGTCGCACCGGCGCTCCTTGTCGTGATGGACGACCGGCACCAGCCCGCCATTTCGCGCGTCGTCGCGGAATCCACGCCTGGGCCAACATCGTCGGCTCGCGTGGATCCTGCGACTGCGCGCAGGATGACCGGACTTGCAGGATGACAGTGCTTGCGGGATGACGGTGCTTGCAGGATGACGATGCTTGCGGGATGACGGTGCTTGGGGGATGACGGGCTTGCAGAATGTCCGCGCGCTCGGGCGCGGTTGGCGAAGCGACGCCGCCGTCGTCGGTCACGAAAAGGAGCGCCGGCAGCGCGGCCCGACATTCGCGTCAGGCCCGTCGACCTGCAGTCACGATGGCCGCGGGCAGCGTCGCGGCCTCGAAGGCCCGACGCGGCCCAAACCAAACATGAAAGTTGGAGGCAGTATTTGTCCCAACCGCCTGGGTGAACCGGCGGTGCGGCGGGCGTGTACTTGGGGAGACGCGGCACCGGGACGTCGAGGGCATGTCGGCGCGCCTACGAAGCCGCCGAGCGCGGCCCAGAAACGGCGCGCGGACGAACTTTGACCGAACGCCTTCGGAATCCGGCCGTCCAGGC
>JACMOG010000033.1 GCA_014378125.1 Vitreoscilla sp.
GGCGACCCGAGCGTGTTCGGCCGCCTCGACGAAGAGCTGGAGGCGCTGGCCGAGGCCGGCATCGCCTGCGAGGTGGTGCCCGGCGTCACCGCGGCCATCGCGGCCGCCGCCGACCTGCGGCGCCCGCTCACGCGGCGCGGCACCGGCCGCAGCGTGGCGCTGAGCACCGCCATGACGCGCGCCGGCCAGCTGGTGGCCACGCGCGGCGCCGACACCGAGGTCTTCTACATGGCCGGACGCCAGCTGGCCGCGCTGTCGCGCCGCCTGCTGGGCGCCGGCTGGCCGCCCGAGGCGCCCGTGGCCGTGGTGTCGCGCGCCGGCTGGCCCGACCAGCACGGCAGCGACCACCGCGTCGACACGCTGGCCGGGGCCGTCGTGCTGCACGGCGGCCGCCCCACCGTGGTCATCGTCGGCGTCGGGGCCGCCGCACTGCCCGACGCGACGTCGTCCCCGGCAGACGTCATCGCCCTGCCGTCGTCGACGGCGGCCTCCAAGCCTTAGAATCCCGGCTGCTCCAGCCTATCGCCACGCACCCGTTGCCATGACCCACGTCGTTACCGAAGCCTGTATCCGTTGCAAGTACACCGATTGCGTGGACGTGTGCCCCGTCGACTGCTTCCGCGAAGGCCCCAACTTCCTGACGATCGACCCGGACGAGTGCATCGACTGCGCCGTGTGCATCCCCGAGTGCCCCGTCAACGCGATCCTGCCCGAGGAAGACGTGCCGGCCCACCAGCTCGCGTTCATCAAGATCAACGCCGACCTGGCCAAGAACTGGCCCAGCATCACCAAGCGCAAGGCGGCGCTGCCCGATGCGGACGAGTGGAAGGACAAGACGGACAAGATCGGCGAACTGATCAGGTGATCAGCGGTCACCTGGATCCGAAGCGATGGCCGCGCCCCTCAAGACCGACGTGCTGATCATCGGCGCCGGCCCCGCCGGCCTGTTCCAGGTGTTCGAGCTGGGCCTGCGCGAGATCTCCGCGCAGGTCGTCGACGCCCTGCCCTTCGCGGGCGGCCAGTGCGTCGAGCTCTACGGCGACAAGCCGATCTACGACATCCCGGCCCTGCCCGTTTGCACCGGGCGTGAGCTGACCGAGCGGCTGCTCGCGCAGATCCGCCCGTTCGCACCCACGCTCCATTTCGACCAGCTGGTGAGCCACGTGGCGCGCACCGACGCGGGCCGCTTCGACGTGCGCACGCGCGCCGGTCTCCACTTCGACTGCGGCGCCATCGTGCTGGCCGCGGGCGTGGGCGCGTTCGTGCCGCGCGCCCTGAAGGTGCCCGGCCTCGATGCCTTCGAAGGCCGCCAGCTGTTTCATCGTGCCGACCGGGTGCCCGCAAGCGCGCTGGCCGGCAGCCAGGTGCTGGTGGCGGGTGCCACGGAGCAGGCCCTGGCCTTTGCCACGCAGCTGTGCGAGGCGGTCGCGCGTGGCGCGCCCGACGCGCCCGCGCGCGTGACGCTCATCCACCGGCGCGACGCATTCGACGCCAGCGACGACACCGTCGCCGCCTTCCGCGATGCCTGCAGCGCCGGCGCCCTGCACTTCGTGGCCGGCCAGCCCACGGGCCTGGAGACGGACGGCGAGCGACTCACGGCGCTGACCCTGCTGGACGCCACCGGCGCCAGCGTGTCGCTGCCCGTGGACACCGTCGTGGTGCTTCAGGGCCTGTCGCCCAAGCTGGGCCCGTTCGCCGACTGGGGCCTGGCGCTGGAGCGTCGCCAGGTGCAGGTGGAGACCGCTCAGTTTTCGACCAGCGTGCCCGGCCTGTTCGCCATCGGCGACGTCGTGCAGTACCCGGGCAAGCAGCGCCTGATCCTGTCGGCCTTCCACGAGGCCACGCTGGCCGCCGCGGGCGTTGCCGGGCATCTCAGCCCGGGCGACGACGGGCCCATCGAGTACACCACCAGCAGTCCGCGGATCCACAAGCTGCTGGGCGTCTAGCCACGCCGGAGGGGGCCAAGCCCCTCTTGGCCTGGACTCAGGTCACCGGCGCCGGATTGAACAGCACCAGCGCGTTGTGCAGCTTCCAGTGCTCGGCCCAGGTCTTCTTGCCGCTGGCCACGTCCAGCATCAACCGGAACAGCTCCCAGCCGAGATCGGCGATGGTGGCCTCGCCGTCGGCGATCTTGCCGGCGTTGACGTCCATCAGGTCGTGCCAGCGGCGGGCCAGGTCGGTGCGCGTGGCCACCTTGATCACCGGGCATTGGGCCAGGCCGTAGGGCGTGCCGCGGCCGGTGGTGAACACGTGCAGGTTCATGCCGGCGGCCAGCTGCAGCGCGCCGCA
>JACMOG010000394.1 GCA_014378125.1 Vitreoscilla sp.
GCGACGACGAGATCCGCCAGGTGGTCGACATCCTGATGCGCCGCCGCCAGAACAACCCGATCCTGGTGGGCGAGGCGGGCGTCGGCAAGACGGCCGTGGTCGAAGGCTTCGCCCAGCGCATCGCGCGCGGCGACGTGCCGCCGAGCCTGAAGGAAGTGTCGCTGCTCACGCTCGACGTGGGCCTGCTGCAGGCCGGCGCCAGCATGAAGGGCGAGTTCGAGCAGCGCCTGCGGTCGGTCATCGACGAGGTGCAGGCGAGCCCCAAGCCCATCATCCTGTTCATCGACGAAACCCACACGCTGGTGGGCGCCGGCGGCGCCGCCGGCACCGGCGATGCGGCCAACCTGCTCAAGCCGGCGCTCGCGCGCGGCCAGCTGCGCACCATCGGCGCCACCACCTGGGCCGAGTACAAGAAGTACATCGAGAAGGATCCGGCCCTCACTCGCCGTTTCCAGAACATCCAGGTCGACGAGCCCAGCGAAGAGAAGGCCATCCTGATGATGCGCGGCGTCGCCAGCACGATGGAAAAGCACCACAAGGTGCAGATCCTCGACGAGGCGCTCGAGGCCGCGGTCAAGCTGTCGCACCGCTACATCCCGGCGCGCCAGCTGCCCGACAAGTCGGTGAGCCTGCTCGATACGGCGTCGGCGCGCGTGGCCATCAGCCTGCACGCCGTGCCGGCCGAGGTCGACGACTCGCAGCGCCGCATCGAGGCGCTGGAGACCGAGATCGGCATCATCGCGCGCGAGAACGCCATCGGCATCCCCACCCCCGAACGCGAGGGGGCCGTCAACGCGCTTCTGGCCACCGAGAAGGATCGCCTTGTCGGGCTCAAGAAGCGTTGGACCGAAGAGAAGACGCTGGTCGACCGCCTGCTGTCGTTGCGCGCGAAGCTGCGTGGCGACCTGAAGCCGATCGAGGGCACGGGCAGCGCACTGGAGGCCAGCGCCGACAAGGCCGTCGAGGCCAAGGCCACGCTGACCGACGGCGTGTCCTTGCCGAAGCTCACCGACGGTGAGCGTGCCGACGTCATGACCGAACTCCGCGGCGTGCAGGACGAGCTCACCAAGCTGCAGGGCGAAAGCCCGCTGATGCTGCCCACGGTGGATTTCCAGGCGGTGGCCAGCGTGGTCGGCGACTGGACGGGCATCCCCGTCGGCCGCATGGCCGCCAACGAGATCGACACCGTGCTGAAGCTGCCCGCGCTGCTGGGCAAGCGCGTCATCGGCCAGGATCACGCGATGGAGATGATCTCCATGCGCATCCAGACCTCGCGCGCCGGACTCGACAACCCGAGCAAGCCGATCGGCGTGTTCATGCTGGCCGGCACCTCGGGCGTCGGCAAGACCGAGACCGCCATCGCGCTGGCCGAGTCGCTGTACGGCGGCGAGCAGAACCTCATCGTCATCAACATGAGCGAGTACCAGGAGGCCCACACCGTCTCGTCGCTCAAGGGTGCCCCCCCGGGGTATGTGGGCTACGGCGAAGGCGGCGTGCTCACCGAGGCGGTGCGTCGCAAGCCGTACAGCGTGGTGCTGCTCGACGAAGTGGAGAAGGCCCACCCCGACGTGCACGAGCTGTTCTTCCAGGTGTTCGACAAGGGCTGGATGGAAGACGGCGAGGGCCGCTCCATCGACTTCCGCAACACGCTGATCCTGCTGACGACCAACGCCGGCACCGACATGATCGCCAACCTCTGCAAGGATCCGGACCTGATGCCCGATCCCGAGGGCATGGCCAAGGCGATCCGCGAGCCGCTGCTCAAGATCTTCCCGCCGGCGCTGCTGGGCCGCCTCGTCACGATTCCGTACTACCCGCTGTCCGACGAGATGCTGGGCAAGATCGTGGCGCTGCAGCTCAACCGCATCAAGAAGCGCATCGAGGCGCGCTACAAGATGCCGTTCAACTACGACGAGGACGTGGTCAAGCTGGTGGTCAGCCGCTGCACCGAAAGCGAGTCGGGCGGCCGCATGATCGACGCCATCCTCACCAACACGATGCTGCCCGAGATCTCGCGCGAGTTCCTCACGCGCACGATGACGGGCACGCCCATCCTGGGCGTCAAGGTCAGCGTGGCAGACGGCGAGTTCGCTTACTCGTTCGCCTGAAAGCCCGCGTCGGTGCGCAGGCGCGCGGAGGCGCCGCGCGCACCGAGTCCAGAAAAAGAAGACGGCAGGAGGCCGTCACAACCAACCTAGAAGGAGGACGCACCCCATGCCGTCCCACGTTTCCTCATCTTCCGATGCCGCGGCACGCGAGATGCTCGCCATGGCGCGCCTGCAGGCGCTCAACACCATGTTCACCGGCACCAAGCTGAAGTTCGGCACCAACAGTGCCCTCACGGCGGTGGCGGGCATGGCCAAGAGCGGCAAGGCCATCGCCAGCGGCGCCCAGAAGGTCGGCAAGAGCAGCAGCTCGGCGGCCAGCACCGCCAGCAGCGCCAGCAGCGGCTCGTCGGGCACCATGTCGATGGTCACCGACTTCATCAAGGGCTGCGCCGACGTCCCCGGACTGGACTCCGTGGCCGAGGCCATCGGCCTCGAGGCGATGGAGAACCTGATCGCCGAGGTGATCCCGTTCGTCGGCATCATCAACAGCGCGCGCAAGCTGGCCACCGCCACCGCGCACGTCGTCAACGACGCCCACTCGCTGTACAAGAGCGCCGAGTGGACGGAGGGCGCCCTGCCGGGCGACCCCGTGGAGGCGTGCAAGGCCGTGCGCAACCTGATCCAGCGCGACCTGGGCAAGCACTCCATCCAGATGGCCCAGCAGGCCGCGGCCACCGGCGGCAAGATCGCCGGCGTGCTGGGCGACGGCGGTACCGCCACCACCGTGGCCATCGGCCTGGCCAACGCGGCGGCGTCGCTGGGCCTGCAGCTGTTCTACCTGGGCCTGGACATCAAGGACATGCAGGCCGGCAACGCCCGCCTGGCCAAGCCCGCCAGCCTGGACAGCACGGTGTTCAAGAAGTGCCCCATCCTCGGCTGCTACCTGCTCACATGCACCGACACGTCCAACATCGTCAACCTGCTGGTGGACGACATCGGCGGCCCGGGCTGGATGGATCGCGTCGAGCTCATGAAGCGCACGCAGCTCGATCCGCTGCTCAAGATCGCCACCCGCAACATCACGTCGTCGCGCCTGCAGCTTGAAGGACTGTCCACCAACAAGGGCACGTTCGCGCAGCCGTCGTTCTTCGCCGGCGTCAAGAGCCGCGCGCTGGCCAAGCTGGGCTACAAGACGGCCGGCTCGTTCGTGCGCACGTCCTGA
>JACMOG010000395.1 GCA_014378125.1 Vitreoscilla sp.
CTTGGGCAGCCGGTTGCCGTCCACCAGCACCTTGTGCGGCGGTAGCCGCAGGCCCTCCACGGCACGCTTCATGGCCAGCATGGTGGCGTGCAGGATGTTCAGCTCGTCGATCTCGGCCACGCTGGCCTCGGCCACGCAGAAGGCCAGCGCGTGCGCGCGGATCTCGTCGAACAGGCGCTCGCGCCTGAGCGGCGTGAGCTGCTTGGAATCGTTGAGCCCCTTGATGCGCTTGAGGTCGTCGAGGATCACCGCGGCGGCCACCACGGGCCCCGCGAGCGGGCCGCGGCCGGCCTCGTCGACGCCCGCCACCAGTCCCTCATTGGCGTCGAAACGCAACGAGATCTGTTCAGGCTTTGACAACTTGCGCGATGGCATCGGCGGACTCCCGCACCGTGTCGCGGCGCAGCAGGTGGTGCAGTTCCAGGAATCGGACGCGCACGCGCTCGCAGCGCGCGCTGTCGTCCAGCCATTCGATTGTCGCTCGGGCGAGCGCCTCGGGGGTGGCGGCCTCCTGCAAAAGTTCGGGCACGATGAAGTCGCGGCACAACACGTTGGGCAGGCCCACCCAGGGCTGCAGGCGCAGCCGCTTCATGCGCAGGGCGTTGAACCAGCTGACCACGTAGGTGATGACCATCGGGCGCTTGAACAGCGCGGCCTCCAGCGTGGCCGTGCCGCTGGCCACGAGGGTGACGTCGCAGGCCGCGAGGGCCTCGTGCGAGCGGCCTTCCAGCAGGTCCACCGGCACGCCCGGCGCGTGGCGCAGCACCAGCGGCTCGACCAGCGCACGCATGCCCGGCGCCACCGGCAGCACGAAGCGCAGGCCCGGACGCTGGCGATGCAGGATCGCCGCGGCGGCCAGCATGCGCGACGCGATCAGCTTGATCTCCGAGCGCCGGCTGCCGGGCAGCAGCGTCACCACCTGCGCCGTGGCGGGCAGGTTGAGCGCCGCGCGCGCCGCCTCGCGGTCGGGCTCGAGCGGGATGACCTGCGCCAGCGGATGGCCCACGTAAGTAGCCTTGATGCCGTGCGCGCGCAGCAGGTCGGGCTCGAACGGGAACAGGCACAGCACGTGGTCGGCCGATGCCGCCAGCGTGTGCACGCGATCGCCGCGCCAGGCCCAGATCGACGGGCACACGAAGTGAACCGTCTTGATGCCCGAGGCCTTCAGGCGTTTCTCGAGCCCGAAGTTGAAGTCGGGCGCGTCGACACCCACGAACACGTCGGGACGCTCGGCGATCAGCCGGTCGCCCAGCGCATTGCGGATGCCCACCAGCTCGCGATAGTTCAGCAGCACGTCGACGTAGCCGAACAGCGACAGCTTCTCGGCCGGCCACCAGGCGTCGAAGCCCAGCGCGATCATCCTCGGGCCGCCGATGCCGGCGGCGCTCAGCGCGGGCCAGCGTTGCTTGAGGCCCTGCAACAGCAGGCCGGCGAGCAGGTCGCCGGAGGTCTCGCCGGCCACCATGCCCAGGCGCAACGCCTCGGCGTCGATGGGGCCGAGGGGGAACTGGGTGGATGCCGGCGCGGGGCTCATCGGCGCCGGATCAGCGGACCAGGCCGCGGGTGCCGGACGCGATGAACGAGAGCATCGTGTCGATGTCGCCGTCGACGCCCGCGTCGTCGCCGCGCATTGCCTCGATCTCGGCCTTGGCGACGTCCAGCGTCTGGCTCATGCGGTACAGCGCCTTGTGCATGTTGCGGATGGCGGCGATGCGCTCCGCGGAGAACTCGCGCCGCTTCAGGCCGGTGAGGTTGACGGCGCGCAGGGCCATCGGGTTGCCCTCGGCCACCATGAACGGCGGCACGTCCTGCGCCACGTGGGCCTGGAAGCCGATCATCGCGTGGGTGCCGATGTGCACGAACTGGTGCACGCCCGACAGCCCGCCGACCACGGCCCAGTCGCCCACGTGCACGTGGCCCGCCAGCGTGACGCCGTTGGCCAGCACCGTGCGGTCGCCCAGGCGCACGTCGTGCGCCACGTGGACGTAGGCCATGATCCAGTTGTCCGAGCCGACGCGCGTGATGCCCTCTTCCTTGCGCGTGCCCGTGTTGAGCGTGCAGAATTCGCGGATGGTGTTGCGGTCGCCGATGCGCAGCTCGGTGAGCTCGCCCCTGTGGCTCATGTCCTGCGGCATCGCGCCGATGGGGCCGAACTGGTAGAACGTGTTGTCGCGGCCGATGGTGGTGCGGCCCTCGATGACGCAGTGCGGGCCCACCTTCGTGCCGGCGTCGATGCGCACGTGCGCGCCGATGACGCTGTAGGGGCCGACGCTGACCGACGAGTCGAGCTGCGCCGCCGGATCGACGATCGCGGTGGGATGGATGGGCGGCATCGACATCGTGGCGAGCCCCAGCAGGCCTGCACCGCTCGCACGGTGCACATCAGCTCGGCCTCGACGGCCAGTTCACCGTCCACCGTGGCGCGGGTGGCGTACTTGTAGATGGCGCCCTTCTTGCGGGTGATGGTCGACTCGAGGATGAGCTGGTCGCCCGGCTCGACCACGCGCTTGAAGCGCGCGCCGTCGATGCCGGCGAAGTAGTACAGCCGCGAACCGTCCGACGTCTCGCCTTCCGACGAGAACGACAGCAGCGCCGAGGCCTGGGCCAGCGCCTCGAGCATCAGCACGCCGGGCATCACCGGGCGGTTGGGGAAGTGCCCGTTGAAGAACGGCTCGTTGATGGTGACGTTCTTCAGTGCCTTGATGCGCACGTCCTTCTCGAGCTCGAGCACGCGATCGACGAGCAGGAACGGATAGCGGTGCGGCAGCTTCTTGATGATCTGGTGGATGTCCATCAACATGGGAGTCTCATTCATTCTTTGCGAGCGTTTTTCTCGAGGGCTCTGACGCGCTCGCGGAGGGCGTACAGGTTGCGAAGGGTGACCGCGTTCTTTTCCCAGCTGGCGTGCTCGTCGACCGGGAAGATGGCCGTGTAGGTGCCCTTCTTCTTCAGGGAGTGCATCACCATGGTGGAGGCCGACACCACCACGCCGTCGACGATCTCGATGTGGCCCTGGATCATGGCGGCGCCGCCGATCATCACGTTGCGGCCCACCCGGGTGCTGCCGGCGATGCCCACGCACGCCGCCATCACGGTGTGCGCGCCGATGTGGCAGTTGTGCCCGATCTGGATCTGGTTGTCCAGCTTGACACCGTCCTCGATGATGGTGTCGGCCAAAGCGCCGCGGTCGATGCAGGTGTTGGCGCCGATGTCGACGTCGTCGCCGATCATCACGCGCCCGGTCTGCGGAATCTTGATGTAGACGCCGCCCTCGTTGGCGAAGCCGAAGCCGTCGGTGCCGATCACGGCGCCCGAATGGATGATGCCGCGCTTGCCGATTTCGCAGCGCGCATGGAAGGTGGCGTTGGCGAACAGGTGGGTGCCCTCGCCGATCACGGCGCCGCGGCCGATAAAGCAGCCGGCGTCGATCACCACGCCGGCGCCAATCACGGCGCCATCGAGGATGGTGACCTGCGGGCCGATGTGCGCGCTCGGGTCGACCATGGCGCCGGGCGCCACGCTGGCCGACGGATCGATGCCGGGCGCGGGCGCGACTTCGCTCAGCGCGGCGAAATACTGCGCCGCGCGGGCGAAATACACGTAGGGGTTGTTGGTGACGATGCGCGCGCCGCGGTACGTTTCGGCCACCGTGGCGTCGTCCGCCGGCGCGACGATCAATGCCGCGGCCCCGCTTTGCGCCGCTTGCGCGCGCAGTTTGCTATTGCTCAGAAAGCTGATGTCCGGGCCTGTGGCGTTGGCCAATGGTGCGATCCCGCTCACTTCCAGGTTCGGATCTCCCACCAGCTGGCCGCCCAAGCGTTCGACCAATTCACCTAGTCGCGTGCCCATCCTGGTTGTCCGTTCGATGTCTGTTCAAGCGCTATTGATCGAGCCGCTTGATGATTTTGTCGGTGATGTCGATGCCCGCGCGCGTCCATAGCACGTCGCGGAACAAGACGATGTCGATTTTTTCCTGCTGGGCCACCTGGCCGATCAGCACGTGCGCCTTTTCCGAAAACAGCGCCTGCTCCTCGCTCTTGCGCTGCGCCAGGTCGTCGTGGTAAACCGTTTCCTTGCGCTGCATTTCCTTGTCGAGGTCCAGCACCTCGCGCGAACGCCGGGTGCGTTCCGGCTCGGGCAGGCTGGCCGCCTCTGCCTCGTATTTCTCCGACAGCTTTTTGAGGCGGGCGAACATCTCCTGGTTTGCCTTGTTGCGTCCGGAAAACTCCGCGGCGATCCTGGCGTCGGCCGCCTTCGCCGTGTTCGACGCGGCGTACAGGCGCTCGATGGCGACGTAGCCGATGCGTCCCGGCCCGCCCTGCGCCAGCGCGCTGGCGCCGGCGCCGAGTGCCGCACCGCCCAGCACCGCGGCGGCTATCCTGATTCTGAGCATGGTCACGAATTACTTGTCGAGCAGCTTGATGATCTTGTCGGTGATGTCGATGCGCGGGCTCGACCATGCCGATTCCTGCAGCACCACGTCGAGGTGTTCCTGTTCGGCGATCTGCTCGATCAGCTTGTAGGCTTTTTGCGCGATGTTGGCGCGCTCTTCGCTCTTGCGCTGCAGCAGGTCTTCATTGAACTCGCGCTGGGTGCGCTGGACGTCCTTTTCGAGGTCGGCCACTTCGCGATAACGCTTGGTGCGTTCCGGCTCGACCAGGCTGGGGTTGTCGGCGTCGAACTTCTCCGACAGCGACTTCAGGCGCCCCAGCATGTCCTTGGTCGCCTTCTGGCGCTTGGAAAATTCGGCCTCGATCTTGGCGTCGGCGGCCTTGGCCAGCTTCGATTCGGTCATCAGGCGCTCGGTGAAGACGAAGCCGATGCGGCTGGGCGCGCCGGGCGCCGTTTGCGCCTGCGCCAGCGGGGCGGCGCACAGCGCCACCATGGCAAACAGCTTGGGCAGCGAGGCAGTCAGGTTTTTCAACATAGTTCTCCGCATTCGATCAGAAACCGGTACCCATCTGGAACTGGAAGCGCTCCAGGCGATCGCCCGGCTTGGCGTTCAGGGGCTTAGCATAACTTAACTTGAGCGGGCCGACCGGCGAAATCCAGGACACGCCCAGGCCTGCCGAGTAGCGCAGCTCGGAAGCGCGGATCTTCTGGCCTTCCTGGTAGATCTGCCCGCCGTCGAGGAAGCCGAACCAGCGCAGGCTGCGGTCAGGTCCGCCGCCCGGGAACGGCA
>JACMOG010000396.1 GCA_014378125.1 Vitreoscilla sp.
CTCCCTGCAGGAGGTCGCAGTAAGTCGAGGCGGCGTCGATGCCGGCGAGCACGGGCTGGTTGCCCTGGGAGATCTCGTCGTGCAGGCCCACGCGCACACCCGACAGATCCTGCGCGCGGTTGATCTCTGCCGCGCGCTGCGCGGCCTCGACGACCCAGTTGTGGATCGTTCCGATACTCAGCGCCAAGCCGAACAGGTCGTGCAGCAGCTCCAAGACCTGGCGGTAGGAACCGTGCCCGATCAGCACGACGGCCAACGCGAAGCGCCGCACCCAGGCCTCGCTCGGTCGTGGAAACGGTTCAGCCAACGGCGCCGACACGGACTCGGCGAAGGCCTCGTCGACCGCCAGGCGCACCCGCTCGCGTTGGGCGCGCACGAACTTGCGGCTCGCGCCGTGCTGGCGGGCCAGGCGCGTCACGCACACGGTGCCCGACAGCGCCAGCACGCCGATCCGCTTACGGGAGGTGGCGCACATCGCGCGGGTACGAGAAGGGATCATTCGGAACTCGCCAGACACGACCAGGTTGCCGAACCGGTCAGCATCGCCATCCGGCGACGCCCTCGCGAACCGATCCCCGCGTCCGCCCGAAGCCCCTCTGACACTCGCCAACCATCAGGAAAGTGGCACCCAGCTTTGAACGACGCCCCATTCTGAGCAATTCACCGCTTTCGGCTGCACAATACTCGGACATGTGGACCGCCGATCCCGCCGATTCCATCATCTCGCTGCTACAGGCGCTAGTGCGCACACCCAGCCGCGCCGGCGTGGATTCCATGGCACCCGTGGTGCAGGTCATGCACGAATGGCTCAAGACTCGCAGCCTCCCCGTTCGACTCCTGGGGGCGTCCGATGGGCCGGTACTGGGCCTATACGCCGAAGTCCGCGGGCAGCGCGACGGGCCCTGGATCGTCATCAATGCGCCGCTCGACACTGCCGGCTTCGGCGACGAGCAGACCTGGCATGAAGCGCCGACCTCCGGCGACTGCAAGGACGGCTGGCTCAACGGCCGCGGCAGCGCCGACTCCAAGGCCGGTGCAGCGCTATTCGCCCATCTGCTGCACGAGTTCGCAAGCCAGGGCGACGCGCTGGGGGGGCGATTGGGCGTGCTATTCGACGTCGACGAGCACACCGGTGGTTTCGGCGGCGCGCGTGCATTCTTCGAGCACGGATTCGAGGGAGATGCGCCGCCGCGCCCGGATGGTGTCTACATCGGCTATCCCGGCCCGGATCGCATCATGACGGGCGGTCGCGGATTCCTGCGCGCGCGCGTGGTGGTGCACGGCGTGGCCGCGCACTCGGGCGCGACGCGCCGACGCGGGCTGAATGCGCTGTCGCACGCCGCGGCGCTCGTCAGCGCGCTGGCGACTGAGGCGCTCCCGGAAGCCGACGCCGACTTCGGCCTGCCGCCCCAACTGACCTGCACCGGACTGGTGGCCGGCGACGGTGGATACGGCCAGGTGCCCGATCGCGCCGAGCTCCGGCTAGACATCCGCCTCACGCCCAGGTTCGACGACGCGCAGGCTCGCGCGCTGGTGATCGCGCTGGTGCAGCGGCAGGATCTTCTGCACGCCGACTCGCCTGCCAGCCAGATCGACTGGGTGCCCGGCTGGCCGGCCTATCGCATCCCGGACGCGCACCCGCTGGTGCGCGCGTTGCGCGACGCGGCGCGGGCAGATTCAGGCATTGAACTACCCACTGCAGTCGCAGGCCCTTCGAACATCGGCAACTACCTCGCGGCGCTTGGCGTAGATGCACTTTGCGGCTACGGCGTGCGCGGTGAGGGCATGCATGCCGCGAATGAACGGATTGCGCTTGACAGCCTGATGCCTGTATACCGCGTGTATCGCGAGGCTCTGCACCGACTGCAGAGTCGCTGAAAAACGAGCGGCGCCACGCCGCGAGGGAGCAGGCATGCAGGAAGGGACATCGACAGGTGGCGGCGGCGACGCAGACGAGCGGCTGGAGGAGCTTCGCCTCGCGCTCGTGCTAAATGGCGGTGTCAGCCTTGCGGTCTGGATGGGCGGCGTGTCCTTCGAGCTCAACCGGCTCGTGCGCGAGACCCACCCCGTGTACCAGGGGCTGCTGCGGCTGACGAAGACAGCGGCGCGCATCGACGTGATCAGCGGCAGCAGTGCCGGTGGCATCAACGGCGCAGCGCTCGCGCTGGCGCAGATCCACGACAAGAGCCTGTATTCGCTGCGCGACGTCTGGCTGGACGTCGGTGGGCTCGAGAAGCTCATGCACGAACCGGACGACGAGGGCCTGACATCGCTGTTGCGCGGCAACGATTGGTTCCTGCCGAAGATCCAGTCGGCCTTCGGGGCATTGAACGGTACCGATCCGGCTTCGGCGTCACAGGTGCCCATGCTGCTCAATCTCACGACGACGCTGTTCGACGGGGAATCCCACATTCGGTTGGACGATTTTGGCGCAAACATCGAAGACGTCGTCCATCGCGCCTCGTGGCGATTCGAGCGGTTGGACGACGGTCAGGCGGCAGCACCCGGCGCGCCCGCGGCACCGCTGCCCGCCGCCGCACCTGCGCCGGCCAACGACGCCTTCAAGGACAAACAGATCGTCGGCCGCCTCGCCTTCGCTGCGCGATCCACCGCCTCGTTCCCGGTGGCCTTCGAGCCCGCCGAATACGATCCGGCCGGACCGTTGTTCGCCGGCAGCGACGTGTTCCGCATCGAGGGCCGCGTGCCGCAAGGCGACAAGGCGCGACTGCTCCTGGACGGCGGCATCCTGGACAACCAGCCCTTCGAGGCGGCGCTCGAGGGTATTTCCAGGCTCGCTGCGCGTGGGGACACGCGTCGCGTGCTGGCCTACATCGTGCCGGACCCCACTGCTGCGGCCGACGTGCGAGAGCGCTCAGCCGAAAAACATCCGCACGCCGAGGCTAGCCCGCACGGCCTAGTCAGCGTTCCGATGGCGAAAGCGCGCGAGCTCGCAGTCGGAATGATGCCGCCCCAGCCTACGCTTGCCGAGGTGGGGTGGCGCAGCCTCGTCAGCATTCCGATGGCGCAATCGATTGGCAGCCACATGGACCAGCTCAAGCGCCACAACTCCGAGGCCAATGGCCGGTGGCAGCGCGTCGTGGGCGTGGTGCGGCACATGTCGCCGAGCCAGCTCGTCGCACAGGCGGAAATCATGATGCCCGCATATCGAGCACGCCGCATCGACGGGCTGATCGACTATCTGTTGGGCACCATCGAACGCGGGCTGTCCGTCGACGCCGCTGACGGCGACGGCGCGGGGCAGAGCACCGACAGGCGTCGGTCGACACGCAGATGGATGCGCAGCGTCTGGCAAAAGGCGATTGAAGATTCGGTTGCCGCGCGCGCGGGCATTGCGCCGGTGTCCTCCGACAAGGGGTCGTCACCGGCCGCGCCGTACGGGCCCTCTGCATCGTCCCCCGCGCCGACCCCGGTAAAAAGGGTCGCAGAGGTTCTCAAGGATCGCGTGCCGACCGACTACGCACCGTCGGAGTCGCTCGTGAGCAATGGGCAATGGGCCTGGGGTCTGTTCGGCCTCGAGTTCCTGTCCGACATCACGCTGGAATTGCTGCGACGCACCCAGAGATTGCACGCCTTCGTTCCGCGCTGGGAAGAGGACGTTAGGGCTGCTGCCGCCCGAGCGGGCAGTGCGCCGCCGCCGACGGCGTCCTCCATCACCACAGCCGCGCGCGATCCCGATCCGGTGCGCGACGACGTGAACTGGGAGAACCTAGATGCGGCTGGAAGCCAGGTTGGCGCGAAACTGCGCACCGACACCACGCGAGTCGGCGACGAGGTGCTGCAACCAATCTGGCAAGCTGCCTATGTCCTGGCACGTCGGGTGTTGGAGCGACGCATGCGTACGGAGACGTCGGCGCAGAAAGTTGGCACGGAAGAGTTCAAGCGCCTGATCGAAAACTGGCGCGTGAGCGATCTGAACAACCAGACGACGCCGGCCAAGCTCGAGGCTCGGGCCATCGAGGTGATGGACAAGCTCCTGAATGATCCCAAGAAAGGAGACTATGCCGCTAACAACGCTGCCGACGCGGCTGCGCTGTGCCAACTCATTCTTCAACTAAGGGGTCCGATGACGCGGATCCTCAAGTGTTTCGAGCAGAAGACCAAGGAGAGCGGCACTGCAACTGCGGGCGCTCCTGCATCCTTTAGCACGCAGTCTCGCGCCGATGTGGAGACGGCCGTCGAAGAACTGCGTGCGTTGCGGCGATTCTTCTTCGCGCCGGTGCACCGTGATCGTGTGCAACCGGCCGACCGCGTCGCCTGGCGAGCGCTGGCATTGGAGGTCTTCGAGTTCACGGCAGGCGCGCGCGGCGACGCACCGGACAGCCAGGCCGAGGTCGTCCAGATTAGCGCGAGACTACCGTCGATCTGGGGAGGGTCGGACGATCCGTCCCACAAACTCACCGGTATGCAGCTGGCGCATTTCGGAGCGTTCTACAAGCGCTCATGGCGCGCCAATGACTGGACGTTCGGACGCCTGGACGGGATCGATCGGGCGGTGCGGATCGCGCTGAACCCGGACAGCCTGCAGCGCCGCTACGGCGCACGGGTAGTCGCGGTTCCTGGCCAGACTCATCCGGTGCCAGCTTCGCAATATGTCTACGACTACCTGAGGCGACTGGCGGTCGACACGGCCAAGGACGGCCTGGCCACCTCGCTGAGCGAAGACTGGGACAAGGATGCCACTCTCATTCGCAAGGAATTGGCATGGCTCGACCAGGACGCCACCGTACCGCCTCCGGTGCTCGAGTACTGCGCCCGCGCGTTGACCCGACGCCTGCAGCTCGAAGCCCTGCGCGCCGAGCTGCCTGAGATCGCGGCGAGCCTGCGGATCGAAGCGCAGCTCGGCGCACCGCCGTCGACCGCTGGTCAGTCGCTGCTGCAGCGAGTTCCTCACGGTACGGTTCCGTCGAAGCAGACCGTGGAGGTCTTGATGAAGGAGAACCTCATCGGCTCAGACAGCATGAAACAGCAAGGGGGCACCGATCTCTTCACGCGCACAGCGAGCCGGGCAATGTCGATCACCCATGGGGCGCTGTCAGGGAATGGAGGGTTGCATGCCATCGACATCGTCTTCAGGATCACCGACTGGCCACTTCGGGTGCTGTACCTGTTGACAAACCGCATGATGCAAGGCTCCCGCACCAACGCCGCAGGCATCGGCCTGGCCCTGGGACTCGGACTGGCGCTCGTGGCCGCCAGCGTGCTGGCCGACAAGCTGCCGGTGCTGGCGCCTACGCTGGGTTGGGCGCTGCTCGCTGGCGTATTTGCCAGGATGCTTCTCGGCGCATCGACGGTTGGAAAGCGCGTGATGCTGGTCGTCGTGCCGGCCGTGGTACTGGCTATCGTAGTGACCCTCGTCAAGCTGAGCGTGCTGCCGTCGGCCTTCGCGGTGGCGTGCGCGCTGCTCGTCCTGCTTGCTCTTCAGCCGTGGATACCGGCCGTGTCGACCAGCGCGATCGTGCTGGTCATCGCGGCATGGACCGTGCACGCAAGTGTCGGGGACTGGCAGGCGAGGCTAACGAGTGGCATCGCCGCTAGCGTCGATGTGGTGTCGGGCACGACGGCACAGCAATGCGCCAAGGAGGCCAAGCCGACACCGCCGCTCGATGCTGA
>JACMOG010000397.1 GCA_014378125.1 Vitreoscilla sp.
CAAAGCCGGGCCAACGTGGCGCCGAAGGGTTGGCCTCGCGAGGTCTCTGCCAGCGCGATGGTGGCCGGCCCCAGGATCCAGCCGAACAGGAGCAACGGGAGCCCCAGCCGCAGCCCGCGGTCGGCAAGATAGCGCCACGAGCCCTTGCGGGCGATCGCCGATGGCGTGAAGTAACCCGCAAGAAGAAAGAACAGGCCCATGAAGAAGGCCTGGTTCGTCGTGCAGAACAGCACCAGCAGCGTGCCTGGAAGAGACGGCCCGGGCTTGACCTCCCGGTAGTACCAGCCCCCAATCGCACCGTAGGTGATGGCGGTGTGGTGCAACAACACCAGCAGCGTCATGGTGCCGCGCAAGAGGTCGAGACCGGCTTTGCGCGTACCGCCGACGCAAGCCGTGGCCGAAGGCATGGGAGATGAGTTCAATGGCGGCTCGGCGGGGTGCGTGAAGGCAGGCGACATGTCGATCCACCCTCGTGATCGGGGTTCCGTTGCCGGAGGCTGGCGGCTCGATTGCCATCTTACGTGGCGGCAGCGGCCGCACATCACGCCCGTGGCCGGACGCGGGTCAGTGCGTCCGCGGTCGCCGGATACTCCTCGATCGATCCACCGAGAGCACGGCATGACATTCCAGCACTTGAGACTCCTCCCATGGTTGCTCGTCGGCGCGACGCCGGCGATCGCCCAGATCAACGCCGGCACGCTACCCCTCACCCCATCGCCCCCGTTCAAGCTGACGAAGGTGGCGCAGTTCGACCTGCCCTGGCGCATCGCCTTCCTGCCCGACGGACGCATGCTCGTCACGGAGAAGCCCGGCAAGCTGTTCCTCGCGACGCAGTCCGGGCAGAAGGTCGAGGTCACCGGCGTGCCGCCCGTGCTGCACGAGAAGCAGAACGGCCTGCTGGGCGTCTATCTGGCGCCCTCCTTCTCGAGCGATGGCGCGATCTACCTCACCTATTCGGAGCCCGGACAGGATCCGTCCACGTCAAGCCTCGCGCTCGCGCGGGCGACGCTGAAGATCGGCACGGGCACCGCCTCGCTGGAGAACCTGAAGGTGGTCTGGCACGACCCGGTCAAGGGCAAGGGCGGCCAGGCCGGCGCCGCGGTGGCGTTCTCTCCGGACCGGAAATTCCTGTTCCTGACGGTCGGCGACCGACAGCGCTTCGCCCCCGCCCAGGATCCGAACCAGCCGGTCGGCAAGATCCTGCGACTCACGCTGGACGGCAAGCCCGCACCCGGCAATCCGATGCAAGGAAAGACCGGCGCACCGTCGGTGCCGGTGATCGATCCGCCGAAAGACACGGAGGCGGCAAAGACCGCGCCCGTCGTGCGCACCTACGTCTTCGACGGCCCCAACCTGACGCCGGCCGAGACGTGGAGCACCGGTCACCGCACCCCCTACGGCCTCGCGTTCGCGCCGGACGGCCACCTGTGGGAGTTGGAACACGGGCCGCGCGGGGGCGACGAACTCAACCTCATCGAGCCAGGCAAGAACTATGGCTGGCCGATGGTCTCGTACGCGATGAACTACGACGGCGTGCCCATCGCCAGCCCCGACACGCGCCCCGACCTCGTCAAGCCCGTCATCTACTGGACGCCGGTGCTTGCGCCCGGGGGCCTGATGTTCTACAGCGGCGCGATGTTTCCCCAGTGGAAAGGCTCGGCCTTCGCGGGCGGCCTCGCGAGTCTCGCCCTGCATCGCATCGTCGTGCAGGGCCGCACGGCCACGCAGGCCGAGCACTGGTCGGTGGGCTTTCGCGTCCGCGACGTCGAGCAGGCGCCGGACGGCGCGCTGTGGTTGATCGAGGACGACCACCAGGGCGGGCTGTATCGGCTGACGCCGCGCTGATCAGCGCGGCCCGGCCTTCGCATCGAACCTCTGGCGCGCCGTCTCGACGGCCTTCAGGTTGTCCGAGGCCCACACCCAGACCCCGCAGAACGCGCCGCCGAGCGTCAACCCCAACGGCGTCAACTCGTATTCGACGCGCGGTGGCACCTCGGGAAAGACGGTACGAGTCACCAGTCCGTCGCGCTCCATCTGGCGGACGGTCTGGGTGAGCATCTTCTGGCTGATGCCCGCCACGCGTTCCGCCAGGCGGCTGAAGCGCAGCGGCGCATGTTCGGTGAGCGCCTCGAGGATCAGCATCGTCCACTTGTCGGCGACGCGGCCGATGAGGTCGTTCACCAGCGCGGCGAGGCGCGGATCGACCGGCCCGGCGGGACGCTTGACGGCGTAGGAGCGGGCGCGCGCGATCTGCGCGGCGGTGAAACGGGACTCGATCGTGGGCGGGCGAGCGGTCATCCAATACTCTCCTTTGGGTAACTACGGCACTTTCAGGTGCCTACTTTCCATTGGAGAGTATTGCGACTACGCTCCGTCCGTCAAGCACTCCTCACCCCTGTCATGAAACTCCAACAACGCACCATCCTCGTCACCGGCGGTGCCGGCGGCATCGGCCTCGAGCTCGCTCGTCAACTGCTGGCGCGCGGCAACACCGTCATCGTGACCGGCCGCGACGCGGGACGGATCGAGGAGGCGCGCCGGCGGTTGCCCGGACTGCACGGCATCGTCAGCGACGTCGCGGACCCCGCCTCGATCGAGGCCTTGCACCGAGAGGTGACGGCGACGTTTCCCGCGCTGGACGTGCTGGTGAACA
>JACMOG010000398.1 GCA_014378125.1 Vitreoscilla sp.
CATCGTGCCGGTGCGGCCGAAGCCGACGGCGATCTCGTCGAGCACCAGGTGCACGCCGAAGCGGTCGCACAGCGCGCGCGCCGCGCGCAGGTAGGCCGGGTCGTGCATGGCCATGCCGGTGGCGCACTGCACCAGCGGCTCGAGGATGACAGCCGCGGTCTCCTCGTGGTGCTCGGCCAGCCAGGCCTCGAGTTCGCGTGCGGCGCGGTGCGCGACGCCGACGGCGGTCTCGTCGCCCTGCGCGCCGCGCGCGTCGGGCGACATCACGGTGGCCGACAGCCGCACCAGCGGCGCGTAGGCCTCGCGGAACAGCGCGATGTCGGTGACGCCCAGCGCGCCCGCGGTCTCGCCGTGATAGCCACCCCGCAGCGCCACGAAGCGGTTCTTGGACGGCTTGCCGGCGTTGCGCCAGTGGTGCGCGCTCATCTTCAGCGCGATCTCGGTGGCGGACGCGCCGTCGCTGGCGTAGAACGCGTGGCCCAGGCCGGTGAGGGCGGCCAGGCGCTCCGACAGCTCCACCACAGGCGCGTGCGTGAGGCCGGCCAGCATCGTGTGGTCGAGCCGGGACAACTGGTCGACCAGCGCCGAGCGGATGGCCGGATGGCCGTGGCCGAACAGGTTGGTCCACCACGAGCTGATGCCGTCGAGGTAGCGCCTGCCCTCCACGTCGACCAGCCACGGGCCCTCTGCCGACGCGATGGCGATCAACGGCGTGCTGTCCAGCTGCGGGCCGTCGGGCGAGCCGTGCGCCTTCATCTGCGTGCAGGGATGCCAGACGGCCTTCAGGCTGCGGGCACGCCAGGCTTCGTTGGAGCCCGTGAGTGTGGCGGTCATCTGCTCGCCGCGACGGTCTCTTCGGTATGGCCCACGAACGGCGGGCGCTGCTTGATGCGGTTGTGCTCGTCCACGAACACCAGCCTGGGCTGGGCGTCGTCGAGCTTGTCCTCGTGGACCATGGCGAAGGCCGCGATGATCACCAGGTCGCCCACGGCGGCGCGGCGCGCGGCCGAGCCGTTGAGCGAGATGATGCCGCTGCCGCGCGGGGCGCGCAGGGCGTAGGTCACCAGGCGCTCGCCGTTGTCCACGTCCCAGATGTGCACCTGTTCGTTCTCGCGCACGTTGGCGGCGTCCAGCAGGTCTTCGTCGATCGCGCACGAGCCCTCGTAGTGGAGCTCGCAGTGCGTAACGCGGGCGCGGTGGATCTTGGACTTCAGCAGGGTACGGAACATCGTCTTGCGTCTGGGGAAAAGCCGGGATTTTGCCCCGCTTCTCTCGCTGGACGGTATGGGCCCTGCCCGGCAGGGGCTTTCGCCCCGACGAAGGAGCCCCGGATGAAGCGGCTTTTCGGCCTCTTTTCCGGCTCAAGTTTTCGGCCCTCGCCGGCAACATGTCGTCACACGCATCCCTGCCCGAATTCCGCATTCGACATTCCTGATTCCAAATGGCCGGCCAAGACTCCGCAGACCGCAACCTCCCCGCCTCTGCGAAGAAGATTCGCAAGGCGAGGCAGGAAGGCAATGTCCCGCGCTCGCGGGACCTGGGTCATTTCGTGGCCATGGGCCTGGCCGCCGCGCTGCTGTTCACCGTGATGCCGTGGCTCACGGCGTATTCGCAGCACCTGCTGGCCGACGGCCTCACCTTCGACCACCGCGTGATCGCCGACCCGCACGTCGCCGGCGAGTTCGCCGTCGGGCTGTTCACCCGCGGCCTCATGGTGGTGCTGATGGCCGGCGGCCTGTTCGCCGCGGCCGCCGTGGGCGCCAACATCGCGTTCGGCGGCTGGAACATGTCCCTGAAGGCCGTGTCGCCCGACTTCGGCCGCCTCAACCCGATCTCGGGCGTGGCGCGGCTGTTCAGCCCGCACCAGCTGATGACCGTGCTCAAGGCCTCGGCGCTGGCCATCGCCGTCGGCTTCGCCGGCACCGTGTACCTGAAGAACCATTTCGCGCAGCTGGGCGGCGTGCTCACCGCCGAGCTGCCCGACGGCCTGGCCACGGTGGGCCGGACGCTGGGAGCCGGCTTCCTCATGATGCTGCTGGTGCTGGCCGCCTGGGCAGCCGTCGACGTCTTCTGGCAGAAGAAGAGCTACCTCGACAAGCTCAAGATGAGCCGCGAGGAGCAGAAGCAGGAGCACAAGGAGTCCGAGGGCAACGTCGAGGTCAAGGCCAAGATGAAGCAGAAGATGCGCGAGATGGCGCGTCGCCGGATGATGAAGGCCGTGCCGGCCGCGGACATCGTCGTGATGAACCCGACCCACTATGCCGTCGCGCTGAAGTACGACCAGGCGGCGATGGGCGCCCCCCGCGTGGTGGCCAAGGGCACCGACCGCCTGGCGATGCGCATCCGCGACCTGGCCCGCGACGCCGGCGTGCCCGTGCTCGAGGCCCCGCCGCTGGCACGCGCGCTCTACACCCACGTGGAGATCGACGGCGAGGTGCCGGCGATGCTGTTCGCCGCCGTGGCGCAGGTACTCGCCTGGGTGTACCAGCTGCGCGCCGCGCCCAACCTGAACCTGCGCGCGCCCGACGTGAACGTGCCTCCCGAACTCGACCCGCTCACCGGCGGACCCGCCAAGCCCAAGCGCCGCCGTCCGCCGCGCGCCGCGTCGGCCACCGCCGAGTAAAGACCTCCAGAGCCCTGAATGAACGACTTCAAGAAGCTCCTCGCCAACCTCACCGGCAACGCCGCCATCGGCAAGGCGTTGATGGCGCCCATCTTCATCGTCATGGTGCTGTCCATGATGGTGCTGCCGCTGCCGTCGTTCGTGCTCGACCTGTTCTTCACCTTCAACATCGCCATGGCGCTGATGGTGATGATGGTGGCCGCCAACCTCGTCCGTCCGCTGGACTTCGCCGCGTTCCCCACGGTGCTGCTCATCACCACGCTGCTGCGCCTGTCGCTGAACGTGGCCTCCACCCGCGTGGTGTTGATGGAAGGCCACACCGGCCCCGGCGCCGCCGGCCACGTGATCGAGTCGTTCGGCCACTTCCTGATCGGCGGCAACTTCGCCGTCGGCCTGATCGTGTTCGCGATCATCGTCGTGATCAACTTCATCGTGGTCACCAAGGGCGCCGAGCGCATCGCCGAAGTCGGCGCGCGCTTCACCCTCGATGCGATGCCCGGCAAGCAGATGGCCATCGACGCCGATCTGAACGCCGGCCTCATCGACGAGGCGATGGCCAAGCAGCGCCGCCGCGAAGTGGGCGACGAGGCCGAGTTCTTCGACTCCATGGTCGGCGCGTCGAAGTTCGTGCGCGGCGATGCCATGGCCGGCATCCTGATCCTGTTCATCAACATCATCGGCGGCTTCGTGGTCGGCGTGGTGCAGCACAGCCTGTCGGCCGGCGACGCCGCCGACACCTACATCGTGCTGGCGGTGGGCGACGCGCTGGTGGCCCAGATCCCCGGCCTGCTCATCTCGGTAGCGGCCGCCATGGTGGTGTCGCGCGTCGGCAAGGAAGAAGACTCGGGCTCGCAGATCCGCAACCAGCTGTTCGGCTCGCCCAAGGCGCTGGGCATCACCGCCGGCATCGTCGGCGCCCTGGCGCTGATCCCGGGCATGCCGCACCTCGTGTTCCTGCTCATCGCGGGCGCCGCCGGCTGGTTCGCGCGCTTCCAGAAGCGCAAGACCGAGGCCGACGCGATCGCCGCCAAGACCAAGGCCGAGGTGCCGCCGCCGCCCAAGCCGGCCGACGCCGAGGCCGGCTGGGACGACGTCACGCCGGTGGACATCCTGGGCCTGGAGGTGGGCTACCGCCTGATCGCCCTGGTCGACAAGACGCGCTCCGGCGACCTGCTGGCCCGCATCAAGGGCGTGCGCAAGAAGTTCGCGCAGGACGTGGGCTTCCTGCCGCCTTCGGTGCACATCCGAGACAACCTCGAGCTCAAGCCCAGCATGTACCGCGTCACCTTGCGCGGCGCGGTGATCGGCGAGGGCGAGGCGTTTCCGGGCATGCACCTGGCCATCAATCCGGGCGGCACCACGCTGCAGCTGCCGGGCACCAAGTGCGTCGACCCCGCCTTCGGGCTGCCCGCGGTGTGGATCGAGGAACGCCAACGGGAAAGTGCCCAAATGGCCGGCTATACGGTGGTTGATTGTCCGACTGTGGTCGCCACCCATCTCTCACACTTGATGCAAGTGAACGCGGCACGCCTGTTGGGCCGCAACGAAGTCCAGATGCTGGTCGAACACGTGACCAAGCTGGCCCCCAAGCTGATCGAAGACGTAATTCCCAAGATGATCGCCATCGCGCCGTTGCAAAAGACTCTCCAGCTGCTGCTGGAAGAGGGCGTGCACATCCGCGATTTCCGCTCCATCGTGGAATCGCTGGCCGAACACGCCGGCAGCGTCACCGACCCGGCCGAACTGGCCCGCCGCATCCGCACCCACATCGCCCCGGCCATCGTCCAGCAGATCTACGGCCCGGTCCGCGAGCTCGACGTCATCGCCCTCGAACCCGATCTGGAGCGCATGGTCACCCAGGCCCTGACGTCGCCCCACGGCGCCGTGCGGGACCCGGGCGTGGCCGACACGCCCACCCGCCAGGCCACCGACATGGCCCGCCGCCAGGAAGACAAGGGCCACCCGGCCTGCCTGCTGGTGCCGGACGCGCTGCGCGCGCCCCTGGCCCGACTCCTCAAGAGAGCCGCCCCGCGCCTGAAGGTGCTGGCTCACAGCGAAATTCCTGAAACCCACTCGATCCGGATCGGCTCGATCATCGGAGGTACCGCATGAACGTCAAACGCTTTGCCGCACGCACTTCGCGCGAGGCTCTCGCGCTCGTGCGCCAGGCCTTCGGCGTCGACGCCGTGGTGCTCTCGACGAAGCCGTGTGCCGAAGGGATCGAAGTGCTCGCGATGGCGCCCGACAGCGTCGCCGGCCTCGAACGCTTCACCGCCACGTCCGAGGAAGTGGCTCCGCGCCGCTCGCCGGCCCAGCGCGCCGCCGCTCCGGCCCCTGCCGCCGCGCAGAACGCCGCCCTCGCCGGCGCGCAGCGCGAGCTCGCCAACCGCATGGCCGTGCCGCACAACGAGGTGGAAGCCGACGCCGACCAGCTGGCCATGAGCACGCTGTCGTTCCAGGACTACGTGCGCGACCGCATGCTCAAGCGGCGCCATGCCGAGCTGCACGCCGCCCCGGTGGAAGACACCCCGGCGCCGCGCGTCGAGACCACCCGCAGCGCCCTGGCCCAGGCGGGCGCCGCCCGCACCGCCGTCGCCCGTGCCAACGCACGGCAGCAACAGCTGCAGGCCATGGAAAATCACCCGGGCGTCAACGACGCCAACGACGACTACTTCGACGCGCCCCAACCGGTGGCTCCCCGCCGCGCGGCGCCGCAACAGCGCGTCGAGCCGACGCTGCCGCCGCAACGCGCCGAGCGCCCCGCGCCGCAATCCTTCGCCAACGCCCCGGTGCTGCACGACGACTACGCGCAAGAGCCGGTGCAGCCGCCCTCGGCCTCGGTCACGCACCTGGCCGAGGTGGTGAGCCGCAACAACCACCTGGACATGGTCAACGAGCTGCGCTCGATGAAGGGCCTGATCGAGGAGCGCTTCGGCGCCCTGGCCTTCATGGAGAAGCTTCAGCGCCAGCCGCGCCAGGCGCTGCTCGCCCAGAAGCTGCTGGACGTGGGCTTCTCGCCCGCGCTGATCCGCAAGATGGTCGACGCGCTGCCGGCCGAAGCCGCCGACGAGAACGCCTGGGCCGCCGGCGTGCTCGAGCGCAACCTGTTCACGAACGAAGCCGAACTCTCGATGGAAGACCAGGGCGGCGTGTTCGCGCTGATCGGATCCACCGGCGTCGGCAAGACCACGACCACCGCCAAGATCGCCGCCGGCTTCGCCGCGCGCCACGGCGCCGCCAACCTCGGCCTGATCACGCTGGACGCCTATCGCGTCGGCGCCCACGAACAGCTGCGCGCCTACGCCCGCATCCTGGGCGTGCCGGTGCACACCGCGCACGACCGCGCGTCGCTGGAAGACCTGCTGGAGCTGCTGGCCGGCAAGAAGATGGTGCTGATCGACACCGCGGGCATGGCCCAGCGCGACGGCCGCACCCGCGAGCTGCTGGAGATGCTGGCGCACCGTTCCATCAAGAAGGTGCTGGTGGTCGACGCCTCGTCGCAAGGCGAGACCATCGACGACGTGATCATCAACTGGAAGGCCTCGGCCTGCACCGGCGTGATCCTGTCCAAGATCGACGAGGCCGTGAAGCTGGCCCCGGCGCTCGACGTGCTGATCCGCCACAAGCTGAAGAACATCGGCGTGGCCAACGGCCAGCGCGTGCCGGAAGACTGGCACCACCTGTCGGCCAACGCGCTCGTTCACCGTGCGCTCAAGGGCGGCGGCAGCGCGGCCTATCGCATGGATCCGCAGGACGTGCACCTCGTGTTCGCGCACGCCGGGCTGAACCAGCAGTCGGCCGCCGCGCTGCGCGTCTGAACGTCCCGCGAAACACCGCTTTTCTCCCGTGAACACAAAACAATCTTGCACGGAGTAGTCGCTTACATGACCCGTCAACGCAACCTCCCCCCGACTGACCAGGCCGACGGCCTGCGGCGCATGTTCGCCGCGTCCCGCGCCGTCATCGTGCCCGTGGTCGCCAACCCGCACGTGGAGCACCACGGTGCCGTGCTGGCGCGCCTGGCGAGCGTGTTCGCCGAGAAGGGCCTGAACACGCTGGTGGTGGACGCCGCCGACACCGCCCCCGAACCCGGCGAGCTGGCCTTCATCGACCTGCCCGCCTGCGTGGAGCCGCTGTCGCCGCAACTGGCCTACCTGGCCGCCCGCGGCCTTCCGATGCAGCACGTGGACACGCGCGGTTCGTGCGCCAGCTTCATTCCCCGCATGCTCAACGTCGTGAGCGATGTCGACGTCGTCGTCATCCACGCCGAGGCGCGCGTGCTGGCCCGCATGCTGGGCGAGCAGCCGCTGCGTCCCATCCTGCTGGCCTCCGGCGCCAGCGAAAGCCTGACCCACGCCTACGCGGCTCTGAAGCTGCTGGTGCAGCGCCTGGGCCTCATGAGCTTCGACCTGGTGATGCCCAGCGTGAAGGGCCGCGGCCCCACGCCGGCGCAGATCGCCCGCCGGGTGTCCGATTGCGCCGACCGCTTCCTGGCCGCCGCGATGCATGACTGCGCCACCATCGACTGCACCCTCGCCTTCGGCGAGGGCGCCGGCCCCGACCTGATGCGCCTGGCTTCGGCCCAGCTGAGCATCCCGGCCCCCGCGCCGTCGCCCGTTGCGCCCGCGCGCAACCGCGCGCCCGCACGAGACGCCTCGTCTTCCTACCTGTCCGCTTGAACAAGAATCTGGAGATCGCCATGTACACCGCCAAAGGCAAACCCGACGCCAACGCGATGCTCAAGCAGTACAGCCCGCTTGTGCGCCGCCTCGCGCACCAGATGATTGCCAAGCTGCCGGCCAACGTCGAGATCGACGACCTGATCCAGGTCGGCATGATCGGCCTGCATGACGCCATGTCCCGCTTCGACAGCGAGCAGGGCGTGCAGTTCGAGACGTTCGCCACCCAGCGCATCCGCGGCGCCATGCTCGACGAGCTGCGCGGCAGCGACTGGATGAGCCGCGGCGGCCGGCGCCAGCAGCGCGAGATCGAGACCGCGGTGCACAAGCTCGAGCAGAAGCTCGGCCGGGCCCCGCAGGAAAGCGAGATCGCCGAGTCGATGGGCATGTCGCTCACGCAGTACCAGGAGGTGCTGGGCAAGGTGCGCGGCACGCAGCTGGTGTACCTGGAAGACATGTCGGGCGACGAGGGCGGCGACGACTACCTCGACCGCCACGTGTCGAACGACGATGCCAATCCGCTGTCGATGCTGCAGGACCACCGCATGCGCGAGGCGCTGGTGGGGGCCATCAAGCACCTGCCCGAGCGCGAGCAGTACGTCATGTCCATGTACTACGAACACGACATGAACCTGAAGGAAATCGCCGCGGTGCTGAAGGTCACCGAGAGCCGCGTTTGCCAGCTGCACAGCCAGTCGATCGCCCGCCTGCGGGTCAAGCTGCGCGAGTGGTGAGCGGCGGGGTTCACCCCGTTTCGCCTTGCAGGAGCCGCCTTCGGGCGGCTTTTTCGTGGATCATCACCGGATTGCGGATTGCGGATTGCGGATTGCGGATTGCGGATTGCGGGGTGCGTCGGATTGCGGTTTTGCGGTTTTGCGGGGCGCGCGGAGTCAGTCACGACTTACCGGGCAAGTCTCTTTTGTTCGTGTCCCCCGCCGGCCTGCGGCGCGGCTCCTCCTTGACCTCACAAAAGAGACTCGCCCGGTTCGTCGTTCCAACCCTGGGCGGCCCGCGGACAACATTTGCAGGGGAAGGAGTCCGCGAACTTGGTTGTTGGTCTTGGCATCGCCGGGCTGTCGAGGCCGCGACGATGCCCGCGGCCCGCACCACTCGCGGCCACCGGGCCTGACGCGAA
>JACMOG010000399.1 GCA_014378125.1 Vitreoscilla sp.
GGCCGGAGCGCCGACATGACGCGGCGCCTGCGCTACGCGATGGTGGGCGGCGGCCGCGATGCCTTCATCGGCGCCGTGCACCGGCACGCGATGGCGCTGGACGGCCGCTACGACCTGGTGGCCGGCGCGCTGTCGTCCACGCCGGAGAAGTCGCTGGCCTCGGGCCGCGACCTGGGCCTGGCCGACGATCGCAACCACGGCACCTGGCAGGCGCTGCTCGCCGCCGAGCGCGTGCGTCCGGCCGGCGAGCGCGTCGACCTCGTCGTGATCGTCACCCCAAATCATCTGCATCACGACGTGGCGCGCGCCTTCGTCGACGCCGGCTTCCACGTGGTGTGCGACAAGCCGCTGGTGCACACCGCCGCGCAGGCCGTCGAGCTGTGCGACCTGGTGGCCGCGCGCGGCACGCTGTTCGGCGACACCTACAACTACACCGGCTACCCGATGGTGCGCGAGGCGCGGGCGCTGGTGCGTGCCGGCGCCATCGGCGCGGTGCGCAAGGTGGTGGTCGAGTACCACCAGGGCTGGCTCGCCGGGGCGCTCGAGTCGTCCGACAACAAGCAGTCGACCTGGCGCATGGATCCCGCGCGCGGCGGCCCGGCCGGCGCGATGGCCGACATCGGCTCGCATGCCGAGAACCTGGTTTCGACGGTCACCGGCTTGGCGGTGGAGAGCCTGTGCGCCGACCTGTCTTCCTTCGGCGCCGGCCGCCGTCTCGACGACGACGCGGGCCTGCTGCTGCGCTTCGCGGGCGGGGCGCGCGGTGTGATGTCGGTGTCGCAGATCGCCGCCGGCAACGAGAACGACCTGCGCCTGCGCGTGATGGGCGAGCGCGGCATGCTCGATTGGCGCCAGGAGGAACCCAACACGCTGGTGCACGCGCCCGGCGACGGCCCGCGCCGCCTCCTCACCCGCAATTCGCCCGGCCTCAGCGAGGCCGCGCGACGCGCGTGCCGCCTGCCGCCGGGCCATC
The DNA here is from genome assembly GCA_014378125.1 of Vitreoscilla sp. The sequence continues at coordinate 974 of JACMOG010000399.1, forward strand.
CCGAGGGCTTCATCGAGGCGTTCGCCAATCTCTACATGGGCGTGGCGGTCGACCTGCGCCTGCGCGAGTCGGCGGGACGCGCGGCCACGGCCGACGAGGCCGACTACCCGCGCATCGAAGATGGCGCGCGCGGCGTGCGATTCATCGAGGCGACGCTGGCCTCGTCCGCGTCGGAGCAGAAGTGGACGCCGATGCGCTGAGGCGGGGTCTGGCCCCGGACGGGTCCAGCCCCCGCCTCAGCGGTCAGAAGTCGAGAGGTCCAGAGGTTCAGAGGAACTGCCACCAAGGCCGCTTGTTCGCCGCAATGGGTCGCGCCCGCGAGATGGCCGGCTCGCCGTCGGGCGCGCGCTCGGCGCCCAGGCGGAAGAAGCGGTAGGTGGGCGTGAGCAGCGTTTCCCACGGGCACACGCCGAACAGCGCGTCGAGGCCGTCGTGCAGCATCCGGCCGGTGAGGTCGCGCGCCGGCACCACCACCTCGCGGTCACCCAGGAAGTACACGCGCTCCGCGTCGTCGGACGGGGCGGTGTCGGCCTCCACGTAGTGGCGGGCGCCCAGCCAGCGTTGCTCGAAGGCCAGCGGCGTGCCGCTTTCCTGCAGCGCGGGCATGTCGGGCAGGCCGCTGGTCTGCAGGCGGGTGCGGGTGCGGCGGCCGTTCTCGAACACGGCGTAGCCGTGGCTGCCGCCGCTGTCGTAGTGGCAGAAGGCCATCAGCAGCTCGGGCGCGCCCAGGGCGGCGTGCAGGCGGGCCACCTCGCGTCCGTCGTCGCGGATCAGTGGCCAGGCGAGGTCGTCGTTGCTGATGAAGCACACCTCGCCGAAGGTCTGGACCATCACGTCGGAGTGGTTGCGGATGTCGAACCGGACGGACACGGGCAGGGGAATCTCCGTCGCCGGCTCGGCGAAAACGGAGGTCATGAACGCCTCCAGATCCGGAACGGATTCGGAGATGCGAAATGCGATGCCGGCCTGTGCGATGCCCATGCTCGACAGGTTAACGGCCGGGTGGGCTCCTGGTGCGCATTGATGACCTGAAATTGAGGCGCAGTTCACGCGGCATTCCGTCACAGCTCTGCCGTGACCGGGTCACGAGAAGGGGCCAGGCCCCGTTCGGGGTCTGGCCCCGTCGCCGGGCTCTATGATCCCGCCATGCTTGCCGCCACCCCGATCCCCGACTTCCGTTCCCCTGCGTTCCTGCGCGCCCACATCGCCGACACGATGGCGTTCTACGAGGGCCGCTGCGTCGATCCCACGGGCGGGCTGTTCCAGTTCTTCAAGGACGACGGCAGCGTGTACGACGCCCGTACGCGCCACCTCGTCAGCAGTACCCGCTACGTGTTCACGCACGCGATGGGCGCGCGCCATTTCGGCAACGCCGAGTGGGGCGGCATCGCCCGCCACGCGCTGGCGTTCGTCGACGACGTGCACGCGCGGCCGCAGGGCGGCTTCGCGTGGGTGCTCGATTGGCACGACGGCCGCGCCACCGTCACCGAGCCCAGCCAGCAGTGCTACGGCCTGGCCTTCGTGCTGCTGCCCCATGCGCACGCGTTGATGGCCGGCCAGGCCGACGCCGCCGAAGGCCTCGAGCGCTGCTGGCAGTTGATGGAGCAGCGGTTCTGGCAGCCCGAGCACTCGCTCTACGCCGACGAGGCCAGCGCCGACTGGGTGGTGGGCCCGTACCGCGGCCAGAACGCCAACATGCACGCCTGCGAGGCGATGCAGGCGGCGTGGCGCGCCACCAAGGATCGCAAGTACCTCGATCGCGCGATCGCGCTGTCGGAGGCGGTCACCGCGCGGCTCGGCGCGAAGTCGGCCAGCCTGCCCGACGTCGATCCGGCCTGCGCCACGCTGGTGTGGGAGCACTTCGGCGAGGACTGGTCCATCGACCCCGACTACAACCGCGGCGACCGCACCAACATCTTCCGCCCCTGGGGCTTCCAGACGGGCCACCAGACCGAATGGACGAAGCTGCTGCTGCAACTGGACCGCCTGTGTGCCGAGGCGGGCCTGGCGCCCGTGCCGGCGCGTCTCGCGCGCGCGAAGTCGTTCTTCGACGCCGCCATGCGCTTCGGCTGGGACGACACGCACGGCGGCCTGGTCTACGGCTTCGCGCCTGACGGCACGCTCTACGACGGCGACAAGTACCACTGGGTGCAGGCCGAAAGCTTCGGCGCCGCCGCGTGGCTGGCTACCGCGCTGCAGGAATCCGGCGCAGCGCCCGACGAGGTGGCGCCGTACTGGGCCTGGTACGACAGGATCTGGAACTACGCCTGGGCCCACTTCGTGGACCACCGATACGGTGCCTGGTACCGCATCCTCGCCGCCGACAACGCCAAGGTCACCGACGAGAAGAGCCCGGCCGGCAAGGTGGACTATCACGACATGGGCGCGTGCTGGGACGTGCTGACGGCGCTGCGCACGATCGAGGGGTCAGGCATCACCGCCGTACCCGGCGGCAATGCCTGACCCCGAACGCGAGCTGCTCCGGGGCTCGGTGTCAGGCATTGCCTGCGGGTACGCAGGA
>JACMOG010000400.1 GCA_014378125.1 Vitreoscilla sp.
GAACGCCGGCCATTGCGCCGGCGCGCGCGTGCCTTCGCCGGCCCGCGCGCCCGGCACGTAGTCGAGCGTGACGCCACGCACGTGGCCGTCGATGTGGAAGTCGCCGTCGTGCTGGCGCTGGTAAGGGAACGCGGCCAGGTCGCCGCGCACGTTGAAGCGCACGTTGTCCATCTCGCCGTCGGAGAACGCCGCCGCGAGGTAGCTGCGCGTGCTGTCCAGGCCCTGCTGCGGCAGGTAGCGCGCGAGACGCGCGGCGCGGGCGTGCGCGACCACGCCCTTCAGGTCGATCTCGCCGGGAAAGCGCTGGCCGCGCCCGAAGGCGGCGGAGCCCGGCGCCGATGCCGATGCCGATGCTGCGGTAGCGGTAGCGGTGGCGGTCGCCACGCCCACGCCCACGCCGCTGTGCCACTGCAGCTGCAGCTGGCCCTCGGCGTCGGCATTGGCGAAACGTACGTCGTCGAACGCGGCCGAGATCGCCGGGGCCTGCGCGGCGTCGCGCGACGGCGCGAATTTCCAGCTTGCGTTGCCCGAGAAACGGTCGAACGGGATCACGGGCTCCTCGAACACCCCGGGGAGCTCGATGCTGCCGCCGTCCAGCGACAGGCGCGCGGTGCCGCCGGCCTCGGTGGCGGCGACGGTGACGTTGGCGTTGCGCCAGCCCGGGCGGCCGTTGCGCGCCCCTTCGGGAACGGCGCCGGCGGCCATCGAAAAGCCGGTGACGGACGCGCCGACGCGGTAGACCGACGGCGCGGCGAGAGGGCCCGTCCAGTGCGCGTCGAGCTGGCGCACCATGCCCTCGGGCTGGTAGTCGGCCAGCCACTTCTGCGCCACGGGCGGCAGCGGCAACGCGGCGGCGAGGCGACGCATCAGCGCGAGGTCGAGATGGTCGGCCGCGAACTCGCCGCCGGTCACGGGCTCCAGGTCGTCCCAGGGCACCTTGCCGGAGGACGTGGAGGCCGGCGCCGATGCCGCCAGCGCGTGGCCGCTGGCCCCGGCCAGCGCCTTCTCGCGCGTGTAGCTGACGTAGGCGCGCCGGCCCTGGCGCACGAACACGCTGCGCTGCTGCTCCTGCCACGACACCCGCACGTCGCCGGCCGGCCACGCCACGCCGTCGACGGTCTGGAAGCCGAAGTGCTCGGCCGACAGCGTGACGCCCGCCGGGTCGCGGCTCGCGCTCAGCCGCCCGCCCGCGTGGGCGATGGCCAGCGGCTGCACGTTGGAGGCCAGGCGCACGCCCACGCCGTCCAGCTGCACGTCGGCGGTGGCCGAGCGCCAATGGTTGTTCTGGAAGTCGAGCCACAGGCGAAGCGATCCGGTACCGCCCTGCAGGTCGAACGGCAGGTCGACGTGGTGCTTGAGTTGCGCGACGTCGCCGCGCGGCAGGTCGGCGTAGACGGTGCCGGTCCAGCGGCGCCAGTCGCCGGCGTAGGAAAACAGCGGCTGGCGGGTGCGGGCGCGCAGCGAGAAGCGGTCGCCCCACGCGGCGGGTGGCGTGGCGTCCACGCGCATGTCGTGCGAGCGCAGGCCGTTGCGCAGCACGATGTCCACGTCGGTGAGCTCGAGCGCGGGCGCGTCGCGCTGGTCGTCGATCCAGCGCACCGAGCCGTTGCGCAGCACCAGTTCCTCCTGGCTGAAGAACCAGTCGAGCGTGGCCGCCTCGTCGGCGCTGGAAACCGTGGCGCGCGCCGCGAGGTCGAGGCCACCGACGTGCACGTGGCCGGCCTTGTCCCGCCGCACCAGCAGGCGGGCGTCCTCGATGTAGAGCTGGGCCAGGCGCGGCGACATCACGAGCAGCGAGCGCGGGGACAACGACGCGGACACCCGCGGCAGGCGCAGCGCCTCGGCGCCGGAGGCGTCGCGCAGCACCACGTCGCGCAGGTCCAGCGTGGGGATCCAGCCCGACGACCGCACGCTGATCGAACCGATGCGCACCGGAACCCCTACCGCGCGGCTGGCATGCCGTTCCATGTCGGCGCGCCAATCCTGGATGTGCGGCAGAATCCCCCACTGAAGAGTCAGCCAGGCGAGCACGAGCAGGCACAGCAGTGAAAGGCCGGCGTAGACCCCGGCCTTCCAGGCCAGTTGGAGCCCACGCCGCCACGGCATGAAGCGCAGCCGCCTGACGGGATCGAAAAATGCGCTCAGTTGCAATCTCATGAAAAGTTCGGCACGGGGTGGCAGCACCCCAGACCACAGTGTAGGTGGCTCCAGCAAGCGCCGAACCGGGCGACAAGGGGGCATTGTTGCCGTCACTTGCCGCGAACTTCTCGTAACACGCGCCACCGTGGCGCCGACCCGGCCGTGAACGCCCCGCAGTCCCCCCTGCCGCTCGCGCGTGGCCAGGCCCACGCCGCCCACAGCCGCTTCGTGCAGCGCGTGCGCCGGCGTTACGCCCACATGCTGCATCGGCTGCCCGAAGGCCTGCCCAACTTCGTCTCCGTCACCGCGCTGATCGCCGCGCTCGAGGCCGAAGGCGTGCCCGTGATGAGCGCGCTGCGCATCGTCCGCCAGCTGGTGCTGGAGCGGCTGGCCGTGCTCGACATCGAGCAGGGCGCCGACCAGGCCCACGTCACCGCCGCGATGACGCACCTGGCCGAGGCCACGCTGGAGCGCGCCCACGCGCAGGCGCTGGCCGACATCGACCCGCGCTGGGGCGTGCCGCGCAACGCGGCCGGCGAGGTGGTGGAGTTCTGGATCATCGGCATGGGCAAGCTCGGCGCGCGCGAGCTCAACGTGTCGTCCGACATCGACCTCATCTACGTATACGAGGAAGACGCGGCCACCGATGGCGTGAAGTCGGTGAGCGCGCAGGAGTATTTCGGCCAGGTGGCGCGCCGCATGTACGCGCTCATCGGCGACGTGACCGACGACGGCTTCGTGTTCCGCGTCGACCTGGCGCTGCGGCCCAACGGCAACTCCGGCCCGCCGGTGGTCAGCCTCGCGATGCTGGAGGAGTACTTCCTGGTGCAGGGCCGCGAGTGGGAGCGCCTCGCGTGGCTCAAGAGCCGCGTGGTGGCGCCGCGCGCCGCCGTCACCAGCGGCCGCGCGCTGGCGTTGCGCTCGCTGGTCACGCCGTTCGTCTACCGCCGCTACCTCGACTACGGCGTGTTCGAGGGCCTGCGCACGCTGCACCACAAGATCCGCGAGGAGGCGCAACGCCGCGCCGCCGGTCGACCCGAGCGCGCCAACGACGTGAAGCTGTCGCGCGGCGGCATCCGCGAGATCGAGTTCATCGTGCAATTGCTGCTGGTGGCGCGCGGCGGGCAGTTTCCCGAGATCC
>JACMOG010000401.1 GCA_014378125.1 Vitreoscilla sp.
CGAGGCGGGCGCGTTGGCGTTGCCGGCCGGGCTGGACGTGAACGCCGCGGCCAGCGAGGCGAACGCGGAACGGTGCGGCGCGGGCTCCGACGCCGGCTCGGACGCCGCCACGGGCGCGGACGAGCGCGCGTCGTAGGTCACCGATTCCGGCTTGGGGCCCGAGGCGAGCAGGGCCGGCGCCGACGCCAGCACGGGCGGGACGGACTGCGCGCGGGCGTGCGTGCCCGCATCGGCCACGCCCGGCGCGTTGCGGGCCGGGATCTCGATGGGCAGGTCCACCGGGATGGGACGCGGCCGCGTCTCGAACAGCAGCGGGAAGCCGATGACGCCCACCAGCAGCAACACCGTGGCGCCCATCAGGCGCGTGCGCGCGCGGGCACGCGCCTCGCGAATGGCCTCGGCGGTGTCGGCGGGATTCCGGGTGTCGGCCAGCGGGGCCTGGCGAGCGCCAGGCTTGCCGCCCCGCCCCTTGGCGGACTTGGCAGATGCCTGCTTGTTGCGTTGGAAAATCGACAGCAGCCCCATGCCTTCTCACGGTGTCCGGGGCCGGACAAGTTGCGGTGGAGCGGCGCTGGTACGCGCCGCTGCATCAACCGAGGTGTCGGGCCACCAGTCGTGGGGGGCCGTCCTTCAGCACGCCGCCCACGGTGTAGAACGAGCCGAAGACGACGATTCTATCAGCCGGGTCTGCCTGGGCCAGTGCCGCGGCCAGCGCTTCCTGGGGCGATGCGAACGTGCTCACGCGCGGCTTGGGGCCGGACGACGGCTTGTCGGCCGTCAGCGACCACACGCACGCCGCCAGTTCGGTGGCCTTCGCGGCACGCGGCAGCGGCAGGTCGGTGAGCATCCAGTCATCTACCAGGTGCGTCATCTTGCCCACGGCGCCGGCCAGGTCCTTGTCGTGCATCGCGCCGAACACGGCGAAGGTGCGCTTGAAGAAGCCCATCTGGTCGAGGTTGAGCGCCAGCGCCGCCACCGAATGCGGGTTGTGCGCCACGTCCAGCACCAGAGCCGGCGTGCCGGGAACGATCTGGAAGCGGCCCGGCAGATCCACCGATGCGAGGCCGATGCGCACCGCCTGCGCGGTCATCGGCAGCTTGTCGCGCAGCGTCTCCAGCGCGGCCAGCGCGCCGGACGCGTTGAGCAGCTGGTTGGCGCCGCGCAGCGCCGGATAGCCGAGCGAGTTCCAGCGCTTGCCGCGGCCGCTCCACGACCACTGCTGGCGATCGCCCGAGTAGTTGAAGTCGCGCCCGCACAGCCACAGGTCGGCGCCCACCTCGGTGGCGTAGTCGATGATGCTTTGCGGGGGCACCGGGTCGCCCACGATCAGCGGACGGCCCGCGCGTGCGATGTGCGCCTTTTCGCGCCCGATCGACTCGCGGTCGGGGCCCAGGTACTCCACGTGGTCGATGTCGATGCTGGTGATGACGGACACGTCGGCATCGACCGCGTTGACCGCGTCCAGCCGGCCGCCCAGCCCCACCTCGAGGATCACCAGATCCACGGGCGCGGTCGCCAGCGCGCGCATGATCACGAGCGTGGTGAACTCGAAGTACGTGAGGCCGATGCCCCCGCGCGCGCCCTCCACGGCCTCGAAGTGCGGCAGCAGGTCGGCCGCCGACACCATCTGGCCGTTGAGCCGGCAGCGCTCCTCGAAGTGCACCAGGTGAGGCTTGATGTACGCGCCCACCTTGTAGCCGGCAGCAAGAACCATGGCCTCCAGCATCGCGCAGGTGGAGCCCTTGCCGTTGGTGCCCGCCACGCTGATCACCGGCATCGTGAACACGAGCCCGAGGCGCTCGATGAGCGTCTTGGTGCGCGCGAGCGTCATGTCGATCTGCTTGGGATGCAGGCGTTCGCAGTGGGCGAGCCACTCGGCGAGGGTCGTGGGCTGGGTCATGTGAAAAGGGGTCTGGCTCCCGCCAGGATTCGAAGCCCGAAGGCCGGCGAGCCGTTGCCAGCGGGGTCTGGCATCTCCTCGTGCCGCGCAGCGGAGCGAGGCAATGCCTGACCCCGGACGTCAGCCGGGGATCGGGGTCAGTCAGTCAAGCGACCGCGTCGGCGCTCTGCCGCTGCAGCTGGGCCAGCAGCTTGGCGATGGTCGGGCGAAGCTTGCGGCGGTCGACGATCATGTCGATGGCGCCCTTGGTCAGCAGGAACTCGGAACGCTGGAAGCCTTCGGGCAGCTTCTCGCGCACGGTGTTCTCGATGACGCGCGGGCCGGCGAAGCCGATCAGCGCCTTGGGCTCGCCGATGACGACGTCGCCGATGAAGGCGAAGCTGGCCGAGACGCCGCCCATCGTGGGGTCGGTGAGCACGCTGATGTAAGGCAGCCTGGCCTTGGCGAGCAGGGTCAGCGAGCCGTTGGTCTTGGCCATCTGCAGCAGGCTGAACAGGCCTTCCTGCATGCGCGCGCCGCCGGTGGCGGTGTAGCAGACGAAGGGCACGCGCTGCTCGATGGCGGTGCGCACGCCGCGCACGAAGCGCTCGCCCACCACCGAACCCATGGAGCCGCCCATGAAGTCGAACTCGAAGCAGGCCACCACGAGCGGCACGCTCATGACGGAGCCGCCCATGACCACCAGCGCGTCGGTCTCGCCGGTGGCTTCGAGCGCGCCCTGCAGGCGCTCGGGGTACTTGCGGCTGTCCTTGAACTTCAGCGGGTCGACCGGGATGATTTCCTGGCCGATCTCGAAGCGGCCTTCCGGGTCGAGGAAGCCGTCGAGCCGCGCCCGCGCGCCGATGCGCAGGTGGTGGTCGCACTTGGGGCAGACGTTGAGGTTCTGCTCGAGGTCGGTCTTGTAGAGCACCGTTTCGCACGACGGGCACTTGATCCACAGGCCTTCGGGGATGGTGCGCCGTTCGCTCGGATCCGTCTGCTGGATCTTCGGGGGCAACAGCTTCTCAAGCCAACTCATCGATGAACTCCTTGCATGCGGCTCGGTGGAGCCGCCCAACGTTGTCGGCGGGGGATGCCCGCCGACTCGCGAAACGCAGATTTTACGCCTTCCGAACCTCGTCCACCGCCGTGCGGATACCGGCCACGAACCGCCGGGCGCCCTCGGCGACCTGGTCACGCGGCAGCGCCTCCAGGCACTGGATGAGCGCCGAGCCGATGACCACGGCGTCCGCCACCGCCGCCACCGCCTTCGCGGAAGCCGCGTCGCGGATGCCGAAGCCCACGCCCACGGGCACCTTCACATGCTGCCTGATCCGCGGCACGGCGCGTGCCACCGCGTCGGTGTCCAGGCTGCCGGAGCCGGTGACGCCCTTGAGCGACACGTAGTAGACATACCCGGCGGCCACCTCGCCCACCTGCTTCATGCGGGCCTCGGTGGAGGTGGGCGCCAGCAGGAAGATGGGCGCCAGGCCGGCGTCCTTCAGCCGCGCCGTGAACGCCATGGCCTCTTCCGGCGGATAGTCCACCACGAGCACGCCGTCCACGCCCGCCGCCGCGGCATCGCGCACGAAGCTGCCCGCGCCGTGGGACAGGTCGTAGGCCTCGATCGGGTTGGCGTAGCCCATCAGCACCAGCGGCGTCTTGCTGTCGCGCTCGCGGAATCCGCGCACCGCCTGCAG
>JACMOG010000402.1 GCA_014378125.1 Vitreoscilla sp.
CCGGGGCCACGGGCTGCTGGGCGGCCAGCAACGCGGCGGGGTCGACCACCGGCGGCTTCCCCTCTGGCGCCATGGCGTCCTTCTCGTCCTGGCTGCCGTCCTTGGCGTCAGCGCCGTCCTTGCCCGACTTGTCCTCGCTCGGCTTCTTCGCGGCGTCGGCCTTGGGCCTGGCGTCGACGGCCTTGGCGTCCTTGTCGGTCGCGGGCTGGGCCTTGAGCAGTTGGGCGGCGAAGCCGCCGCCCTCGCCGTCCTCGGCGCTCAGGCTGGGCTTGGCCTTGCTCGCGGCGTGCGCCGCGTGCGTGTGGGACGCATGCGACGTGTGCGAGGCGTGGGCGTGCGCGCTGGGGTGGGTGCTGGGTTGCAGGGCCATGGTGTCGCTCGGAAAAGAGGGGCGGGAATCGGAATGGTCGGGTCAGGACATGCCGGCGTGGGCGCGGGCGCTGCTCAGGCGCTGGGCCAGCTCGTCGAGATCCTTCTGGTCGCGGCGATCGGCGATCTTCGCCAGCAGCACCTCGCGGCGCTTGATCAGCCGCTCGACGGTGGCCACGCGGATCTCGCGCTCGACCAGCCGCTGGCGCTGCACCTCCACCATGCGGCCGGCGTGGTCGAGCACCGACTGCTGCTGCGAGATGGCCTGGTCCAGGCGCGACAGGAAGCCGTGGTAGCTGCGCAGGATCTCCATCTGCGCGGCCTGCTGGAACTGCGCCGACCACTTCTGGCAATACTCGCTGCGGTAGGTGGACAGGCCGTCCGCCTGCTGCTGCTGCGCCTCGGCGTTGGCGGCCGCGGCACGCACGCTGGCCATCTGCTCGTCGCGGCGCTTCTGTTCGCGTTCGAGCAGGGTCTTGAGCAGGGCGAGGCGTTTCATGGATGGCTTCGGTCAGCGTCGCCTGCGCGGTGGAGCAAACGGATCGTCCTCACAGCGTGATCGCCTTGTTGAGTTGGTGCTTGCTCTCGGCCATCGACGCGCGCTCGTGCATGTCCTGCTGCAGCAGCGCGGTCAGCTTCGGGCTCATCTTGACGGCGGCGTCGAGCTCGGGATCGGAGCCGGGCGTGTAGGCGCCCAGCTGGAACAGGTCGCGCGCCCGGGTCACCCGCGACAGCGCCTGGCGCGCGATGCGCGCGGCGGCCAGGTGTTCACGCGGGGCGACGCTGGTCATCACGCGCGAGATCGACTTCTCCACGTCGATGGCCGGGAAGTGGCCGCTCTCGGCGAGTTCGCGCGACAGCACGATGTGGCCGTCGAGGATGCCTCGGGCGGCGTCGGCGATCGGATCCTGCGGGTCGTCGCCTTCGGTCAGCACGGTATAGAACGCGGTGATCGAGCCGCCGCCGGGGCCGGCATTGCCGGAGCGCTCCACCAGCTGCGGCAGCTTGGCGAAGACCGATGGCGGATAACCCTTGGTGGCCGGTGGCTCGCCGATGGCCAGGGCGATCTCGCGCTGCGCCATCGCGAAGCGGGTGAGCGAGTCCATCAACAGCAGCACGTGCTGGCCGCGGTCGCGGAAGTGCTCGGCCACGGCGGTGGCGTAGTTGGCGCCCTGCATGCGCACCAGCGGCGGCGCGTCGGCCGGGGCGGCCACGACGACGGAGCGCTTGAGGCCGTCCTCGCCGAGGATGTCCTCGATGAATTCCTTCACTTCGCGGCCGCGTTCGCCGATCAGCCCCACCACGATCATGTCGCACTGCGTGTAGCGGGCCATCATGCCCATCAGCACCGACTTGCCCACGCCGGTGCCGGCGAACAGGCCGATCCGCTGGCCGCGGCCCACGGTGAGCATCGAATTGATGGCGCGCACGCCGGTGTCCAGCGGCGTGCGAACCGGGTCGCGTTCCATCGCGTTGATGGAGCGTCACACCATCGGCTCGTCGCGCACGTCGCCCAGCGGGCCGAGGCGGTCCAGCGGACGGCCATGCGCATCGATGACGCGGCCCAGCAGGCCCGAGCCCATCGGCAGGTGCAGGCCGCGGTCTTCGCTGCGGCGCCATGGATGGTTCTCGACGCCGAACTGCGGCGGCAGGTGCGGCACGGCGCGCGGCATCACGCGGGCGCCGCTGGCCAGGCCGTGCAGCTCGCCGGTGGGCATCAGGAAGGCGCGGTCGCCGTCGAAGCCGACGACCTCGGCGGTGACGGGCGGCTCGTTGGGCGAGCCCGACACGTCGCACACCGAGCCCACGGGCACGCGCACGCCGGCGGCCTCGAGCACGAGCCCGGTCACGCGCACGAGGGTGCCCTGCATCTCCAGCGGCTGCGGCACGCTGGCGTAGTTCTCGATGTCGGCGAGGTAGCGCGTCCAGCGCGCGGCGCGCTCGGGCGTGGAAGTTCCGGGGGTCGTCGTCATTCGTCGATCCCCCCGACGATGATCTCGGGCGCGTCCCAGGTGTCCTCGCGGCCGAACACGGCGGCGGCGGCGGCCCAGCGGGTGCCGATGCGCGCGTCCACCTGGCCCAGGTCGGAGTCGACGATGCAGCCGCCCGGCTCGATGGTGGCGTCGGCCACCAGGCGCGCTTCGCGTGCCTTGAGCGCCTCGCCGGCGCCGTCGGTCACGTGCTGGAGGTCGGCCGGATGAAGGCGCACGCGCA
>JACMOG010000403.1 GCA_014378125.1 Vitreoscilla sp.
GAGCGCGAGGCGCTCATCGTGGCGCAGGCGGGCCGTCCGGGCGCCATCACCATCGCCACCAACATGGCCGGCCGCGGCACCGACATCGTGCTGGGCGGCAACGTCGAGAAGCAGATCGAGCACCTCGAGTCCGACGCCTCGGTGCCGGAAGACCAGAAGGCCGGCCAGATCCAGAAGCTCAAGGACGAGTGGCAGGCGCTCAACGCCCAGGTGAAGGCCGCCGGCGGCCTGCGCATCATCGCCACCGGGCGCCACGAGTCGCGCCGCATCGACAACCAGCTGCGCGGCCGCTCGGCGCGCCAGGGCGACCCGGGATCGTCGCGCTTTTACCTCTCGCTCGACGATCCGCTGATGCGCATCTTCGCGGGCGACCGCGTCAAGGCGATCATGGAGCGCCTGAAGATGCCGGAAGGCGAGGCCATCGAGGCCGGCATCGTCAGCCGCAGCCTCGAAGGCGGGCAGCGCAAGGTCGAGGCGCGCAACTTCGACATGGGCAAGCAGCTGCTGGAGTACGACGACGTCTCCAACGACCAGCGCAAGGTCATCTACCAGCAGCGCAACGAGATCCTCGAGGCGAAGTCGCTGGTCAACCAGATCGCCAACCTGCGCGAAGGCACCATGGACGACCTCACGCGGGCGTTCGTGCCCGCCGAGAGCGTCGAGGAGCAGTGGGACCTGCCGGGCCTGCAGAAGGCGCTGGTCACCGAGTACCAGCTCGACGTGCCGCTGCACGAGATGGTGGAGAAGAGCGACTCCATCAACGACGAGGACGTCGTCGAGATGGTGGTCATGTCGGCCAAGGCCGCGTTCCAGGTCAAGCCCGACATGGTGGGCGAGGAGCAGTTCACGCCGTTCATGCGCATGGTGCTGCTGCAGAACCTCGACAGCAACTGGCGCGAGCACCTGGCCGCGCTCGACTACCTGCGCCAGGGCATCCACCTGCGCGGCTATGCCCAGAAGAATCCCAAGCAGGAATACAAGCGCGAGGCCTTCGAGCTGTTCTCGCAGCTCATCGATACCGTCAAGACCGAAGTCACCAAGGTGCTGCTGACGGTGCGCGTGCAGACGCAGGAGCAGGTGGCGCAGGCCGCCGAGGCCATCGAGCAGAGCGCCGAGCTCGTGGGCAACGTGCAGTACACGCACCCGAACGACGACGGCAGCGTCAGCGAGGAGATCGCGCCGCTGAACATCGCCGCCGACAACCCGTTCGCGCCGATGCCGCACGTGGGCCGCAACGACCCGTGCCCGTGCGGCAGCGGCAAGCGCTACAAGGAATGCCACGGCAGACTGGCCTGATGACAGTCCGATGACGCCCGCCTGAACGCGGGCGTGATCGCCACAAAGCCGCACCGGTGTTCGCGCCGGATGCGGCTTTGTTCTTTTCCGGCATGGTTTAGCCGCGACAATCGCGTCCATGTCATTCGAGAAGAATTTCTTCCCGCGCCAGGTGGTGGAGGCGGGCAACCGGTGGGACTGGGCGCTGCTGCCGCTGGTGCTGGCCGGCCTGGTGCTGCTCGGCTACGGCGGGGCGCAGATGACGCGGCCTTATCACCTGGGCGACGCCATCCCGCTCACGCTCGACCCGTGGCAACTGCCTTACTACCTGCTGCGCACCACGCTGCGGATGCTGATCGCGCTGGCGTTCTCGCTGCTGTTCAGCTTCGCGTTCGCCGCGGCGGCCTCGCGCTGGCGGGCGGCCGAGAAGATCCTGGTGCCGCTGCTCGACATCCTGCAGTCCATCCCGATCCTGGGTTTCCTGGCCATCACCGTCACCGGGTTCATCGCGCTGTTTCCGGGCAACCTGTTCGGCGTCGAATGCGCGGCGATCTTCGCCATCTTCACGTCGCAGGCCTGGAACATGGCGTTCAGCCTGTACCAGTCGATGCGCACGGTGCCCAGCGAGCTGCAGGAGGCGGCGCGCGTGTTCCAGCTGTCGGCGTGGCAACGGTTCTGGCGCCTCGAGCTGCCGTTCGCGATGCCCGGGCTGCTGTGGAACATGATGATGTCGATGTCGGGCGGCTGGTTCTTCGTGGTCGCGTCGGAGGCCATCGCGGTCTCGGGCCAGAACATCAAGCTGCCGGGCGTCGGCTCCTACATCGCGCTGGCCATCGAGGCGCGCAACCTGCAGGCCATCGGCTGGGCCATCCTGGGCATGCTGATCGGCATCACGCTGTACGACCAGCTGCTGTTCCGGCCGCTGGTGGCCTGGGCCGACAAGTTCCGCTTCGAGGAGGGCGGGCAGGAGACGGCGCCCACGTCGTGGCTGCTCACCTGGTCGCGTCGCACCGAGCGCATCGCCAAGCTGAGCGAGCGCTTCACGCACGCGCTGGAGAGCACGTTCACGTGGTTCCGCATCTCGCACGACGGCACGTCGATCCGCGCGCGCCCGCATCCCGCGGGCGGCGCGATCGCGCGCGCGTGGGACGCGCTCATCGCCGCGGGCGGGCTGTACGCCATCTGGGCGCTCTATTCGTTCGTCCATGCCGAGGTCGGCTTCGGCGAGGTGTGGCACGTGTTCCTGCTGGGATGCGCCACGATGCTTCGCGTCATCGTGCTGATCACGCTGGCGGCCCTGTTCTGGGTGCCCGTGGGGGTATGGATCGGGCTGCGCCCGATCTGGTCGGGGCGGGTGCAGGCGGTGGCGCAGTTCCTCGCCGCGTTCCCGGCCAACCTGATGTTTCCCGGCGCGGTGGTGCTCATCGTTCACTGGCACCTCAACCCCGACATCTGGCTGTCGCCGCTGATGGTGTTCGGCACGCAGTGGTACCTGCTGTTCAACGTGATCGCGGGCGCGTCGTCGATCCCGTCGGAGCTGCGCTTCGCCGCCGGCAACCTGGGCCTCACCGGCTGGCTGCGCTGGAAGCGCTTCCTGCTGCCGGCCGTCTTCCCGAGCTTCGTCACCGGCGCCATCACGGCCAGCGGCGGCTCGTGGAACGCCAGCATCGTGTCGGAGTACGTCAGCTGGGGCAACACCACGCTGGAGGCCAAGGGCCTGGGCAGCTACATCGCGCACTTCACCGCCACCGGCGACTTCCACCGCATCGCGCTGGGCATCTGCGTGATGTGCATCTTCGTGATGGGCATGAACCACTTCGTGTGGCGTCGTCTCTATCGCATCGCCGAAGAGCGGATGCACTTCTAATTCATTCGAGCGGCACATGGAAAAACACGGCCCCCCCATCATCCAGATCCACGACGTCCGCAAGTCGTTCCGCGCCGCCGACGGACGCGAACGGCCGGTGCTGGAAGGCGTCGACTTCACGCTGCGCGAGGGCGAGATCGTCGCGCTGCTGGGGCAGTCGGGCTCGGGCAAGAGCACGCTGCTGCGCATCATGGCCGGCCTCATCGGCGTGGACGGCGGCACCGTGCAGTACCGCGGCCAGCCGCTGTACGGCCCGGCGCGCGCCATCAGCATGGTGTTCCAGTCGTTCGCGCTGTTCCCCTGGCTGACCGTGCAGCAGAACGTCGAGCTGGGCCTGGAGGCGCGCGGCATTGCGCGCCAGGAACGCGCCGAGCGCGCCGAGAAGGCCATCAGCCTGATCGGTCTGGCC
>JACMOG010000034.1 GCA_014378125.1 Vitreoscilla sp.
AGGATGACTGCTGGAAGTGTCATCCTGCGCGAAGTCGCAGGATCCACGCGCGCAACCTCAGTCCGGCAAGCCCGCATCCAGCAGCTTGCGCACCGGCGACGGAATGCCCACGCCGTCGAGATCGGCGCGCGCGAACCAGCGCCCCTGCGGCGTTTCGGGGACGATGCTGCGCTCCTCCGCCTCGTCGTCCGCCTCGACGTCGCCGTGCACATCGGCCTCGCCGGGTTCGGGCGTCTCCGCAACCGCGCCGTTGACCGCGCGCAGCAGCCCGATCTCGCGCTGGTGTCCGTCCGACACCGACCCGTGCCACTGCAGCCTCAGCGGCTGCAGCATCCAGTCGAAGTGCGTCAGCACATGCTTGAACAGCGCCATCCACTCCAGCGTGCCGGGCCAGTCCTTCACGGCGCGCTCGAGCGACACGGCCGTGTCGAACTCGGGCAGCGACCACAGCTGCGCCCACACGCCGGAATCCGCCCGCCGCACCAGCCACACGCGATCCTTCTGCTGCAGCCACAGCAGCACGTTGGCGCGCTTGCCGCGCTTCAGCTTGCGCGTCTTCACGGGAAAGCGCTCGGGCGCGCCCGAGGCGCGGCCCTCGCACTGCACGTGCACGGGGCAGGCGTCGCAGGCCGGACGGCGGATAGTGCACACCGTGGCGCCCAGGTCCATCAGGCCCTGCGTGTAGGTGGCCATCGCGGCGTGCAGCGGCTCGCCAGCAGCCGCCACGGGCAGCAGGTCGGAGGCGATGGCCCACAGCGCCTTCTCGGAGGCGGCCTGCGCGATGTCGCGGTCGTAGGCCAGCACGCGCGTGAGCACGCGCTTGACGTTGCCGTCGAGGATGGCCACGCGTTCGCCGAAGCAGAACGCGGCGATGGCTGCGGCGGTCGGTCGTCCGATGCCGGGCAGCTCGGCCAGCTGCGCCGCGGCGCGCGGAAATTCGCCGCCGTGTTCGACGGCCACCGCCTGCGCGCACTTGTGCAGGTTGCGGGCGCGGGCGTAGTAGCCGAGGCCGCTCCACAAGGCGAGCACGTCTTCCGAAGGCGCGGCGGCCAGCGCCAACACCGTGGGAAAGCGCTGCAGGAAGCCCTCGTAGTAGCCCAATACCGTGGTCACCTGCGTCTGCTGCAGCATGATCTCGGACAGCCACACGCGATACGGGTCACGCGTGAGCTGCCACGGCAGTCCGGCCCGCCCGTGCGAACGCTGCCAGGCCACCACGCGCTCGGCGAACGGCGACGCGTTCCACTCGGGCGACATCTCGCGGGCGATGAAGGGAGGCCGCTCGGCGTCGGCTGAAAAGAGATCCATGCCGAATGATGCCTTGCCGGCGGCGGCCCGGTGGAGTCAGACCGCGGCGAGCTCGAACGGAATCTCGATGTGCTCCGACTCGATGCCCACCGGCCCGCGGCGGGCGATGACGGCGAGGGTCTCGCAGCGCAGGGCCACGTCGGTGATCAGGGCCTCGATGCGTGCGGATTGCGCCTCGACGTCGACCACGCGTTCTTCCAGGTCGCCGGCGGCCTGCTGGATGCGCTCGAGCGATTCGCGGCGCTTGCGGAAGCTGCGGCGGCGGTCGCGCAGCTGCGCCTCCATCTGCGCGCTGGCGGCCTGGTTCCACAGCTCGATGTCGCGGGCGGCCGTCTCGAACACGACGCGCAGCTTGGACACGAGCATGCGCACGAAGCGTTCCTTGAACGCCGACGACGCCATGCGCAGGGTCTCGCTCAGGCCGAAGTAGCGGTTGTAGCCGCGTTCGATGGCGGCCAGGTCTTCGCGGTGCGCGGCCAGCTCCGGCGGCAGCGCGATGGCCAGCGAGAAGCCGAATTCGGCGTTGAGCTGGCGGAACGTGCCCTGCAGCATGTCGCGCGCCTCGGCCGTGGTGACCTCGGAGTCCGACAGCGCGTGGCGCAGCTTGTCGCACATGCCCAGGAAGGCCTGGCGCGCGCCCAGGTGCAGCCAGCCCGAGTTGAGCGCCGACTGCAGCTGCTTGACCTCCGCGCGGATGCGCTCGCTGGACAGCTGGTTCTGCGTGTCGCGCAGCAGGCGCGTCTGCACGGCGCGCAGCGCGGTCAGGCGGGTGACGCAGCGTTCGAACTCGGCGGCGTCGTCCTGCACGCGGTCGAGCAGGTGGCGCACACGCGCACCGCTCTTGCCGCGCAGGCCGCGCAGCTCCAGCAGTTGTTCGGAATTCTGGCGGCGCTGGTCGCGCAGGCGCGCGTTGACCTGCGCCCGAAGCGATTCGACGCCCTGCACCACCGCGTGCGTGAGCACCTGCTGGCGCGCCGGCAGCAGCTCGTTGGTGAGGGCCGCCTCGAGCGCCGGCAGGCGGCTCCTGGCCAGGTCGGCCTCGTTGTTGTTCAGGCGCGCGTGCAAAGCGATGCGCGCCGACACGGGGAACACGCGGTCGCGCGGCATCTGCAGCGTCTGCGCGGTGACCTCGCACTGCTTCTGCACCAGCGCCTCGTTCTGCGCGTCGGTGAGCAGCGGGTCGGCCAGCATGTCCACCTTGTTGAGCACCACGAAGCAGGCCATGGACTGGCCGCCCAGGTGCTCGTTCCACACCGAGAGGTCGCTCTTGGTGACGCCGGCGTCGGCGCCCAGCAGGAACAGCGCGGCGTGCGCGCCGGGCAGCAGGCCCAGCGTGAGTTCGGGCTCGGTGCCGATGGCGTTGAGGCCCGGCGTGTCGAGCACCACCAGCCCGCGTGCCAGCAGCGGGTGGGGGTAGTTGATCATCGCGTGGCGCCAGGCCGGCACCTCGACGTGGCCGTTCTCGTCCAGCGGCGGGTTGTCTTCGGGGTCGGTGTCCGACCAGAGGCCCAGCTCGCGGGCGACGTCGGGCGTCACCTTGCGGGTATGAGTGACCTCGGACAGCGCAGCGGCCAGGGCATCGGGATCGGACGGATCGAGCGGCACGCGCTTCCAGCCCTCGCGGCTGGCGCGCAGTTCGGTGAGCGACGAGCCTTCGCGTCGGGTGTCGATGGGCAGCAGATCCAGCATCGGCTGGTCTTTTTCGTCCCAGGCGAGCTCGACCGGGCACATGGTGGTGCGGCCGGGCGAGGCGGGCAGGATGCGGCGACCCGTGTCGGCGAAGAAGATCGCGTTGATGAGCTCGGACTTGCCGCGCGAGAACTCGGCCACGAAGGCCACCACCAGCTTGTCGGCCAGCAGGCGCTGGCGCAACGACTCGGCGATGTCGGCCGACGGGGCCGAGAGCAGGTCGTTGCTGGTGAAGAACTTGGCGATGCTCGACAGTTCGCGCGCAAGCGACTGGCGCCAGTTGGCCAGGGCGTCGAGTGCGGGTACCAGCGATTGATCTTTCGTCGTCATCCCAAGCTCTTTTATCGTCGCGACGGTCGGCGCCATTGGCGGCGGCATCTGGTGCATATATTGACCAGTTTGACGGGGGATCGTAGCGCGATCGTCTGCGGTCGATCGATTGATAACCCCGGGAAATGCGAAGTATGTCGCATTGCGGAGTGCCCGGCCACTGCTCGGCCGTGGCAGAGGGCCGTCCGCCGAAACCTCCGGATACATTCTCCGCAAATACTCACCAAAGCGAGTATTCGAAAGCGCCCGGGGCAATATCCCTAACGCTTTTGGCAGGTGGCGCAGAAAAAAGTCGCGCGCTGTCCCTGGACGATACGCCGGACGGGTGTCGCGCAGGTATTGCAGGGCTGTCCCGCGCGGCCGTACACCTGCGCCTGCTCCTGGTAATGGCCGGCGGCACCGTTGGCCGAGAAATCCTTCAGCGTGGAGCCGCCGGCCTCGATCGCCTGGCGCAGCACCTGACGCACCGCCGACAGCAGGCGCGCCGCCTTGGGCTTGCTGATCTTGTTGGCCGGCGTGCGCGGGTCGACGCGGGCCAGGTGCAGCGCCTCGCAGGCGTAGATGTTGCCGGCGCCCACCACGAGCTCGCCCGACAGCAGCACCGTCTTCACCGGCGTGCGCCGCGCTTGCAGGCCGGCGTGGAAGCCGGCCTCGTCCAGCGCCGGGTCGAACGGCTCGGGGCCCAGCATCGACAGCAGCTTGCGCGCGGGCTGGGCGTCGATGGCGGGCGACCACACCACCGCGCCGAAGCGGCGCGGGTCCGTCAGCCACAGGCAGCCGCGGTCGGTGAACAGGCGGAAATGGTCGTAGGGACCCCGCGCGGCGGGCGGGGGGCCGAAGGCGAGTGCGCCCGACATGCCCAGGTGGATCAACAAGCCCCCGGCCGACGCGTCGTCGCGTCCAGGCTCGGCGCCGGTCGAAGCCCGGGGCAGCCCCGGCAGGCGGTTTGCCTCGCCGGAAACGGCGGCGTGACGCGCCAGCGGCAGCCACAGGTACTTGCCGCGCCGCGTCATGTCGCCACATTCGGTGCCCACGAGCGCCTGCGGATCCTGCCCCAGCGGCCAGCGCAGCGGCAGGCCCATCTCGACGTCCGTCACCCGCGCGCCCAGCAATCCGGCGGCAACGCTGCGGCGCGTAACTTCTACCTCTGGCAACTCGGGCATGGTGATTTCTCGGGGCCTAGAATGGACTGATATGGAGCGGCAATGAGTCAAACACAAGGCTTGAAGCGCAACCGCACCCAGGCGGCGACGCGGGCGACGAGAGCCTTGATCGGACTCGCGCTGGCGGCGTTGCTGCCCGCGGGTGCCTGGGCGCAAAACCAGAAGAACGCGGCGCTGCCGCCCGCCGCTCCGGCCTCGGTGCCCACCATCGCGCTCGAGCCCGGGCCGGTGGTGGACAACTCGTACCTCGACGGCCCGCTGTTGTACCAGCTGTTGCTGGCCGAGTTCGCGTTGCGCGAGAACCAGCCTGGCGACGCCATCGAGCTGATGCTGGAGGCCGCGCGTCGCAACAAGGACGACGCGCTGTATCGGCGCGCGCTGCAGATCGCGGCCGAGGCCGGCGCCGGCGACAAGGCGCTGTCCATCACGCGCAGCTGGCGCCAGACGATGCCGCGTTCCACCGAGGCGCTGCGCATCGAGATCCAGCTGCTGATCCAGCTCGACCGCGTGCCCGACACGGCCGAGCCGCTCAAGCAACTGCTGTCCATGAGCACCCCGGCGGAGCGCTCGGCGCTCATCTCCAGCCTGCCGCGCGCCCAGCAGCGGGCCCGCGACAAGGCGGGCGCCACCGAACAGTTCCGCCAGATCCTGCTGCCCTACATGGAGGCGCCCGACACCGGCGTGGCCGCGCGCGTGGCGCTGGGCCGCATGCGCCTGAACCAGGGCCAGCCGGTGTTCGCGCTCGACATGGCCGAGCAGGCCCAGGCGCTGGATCCCAAGTCGCTGCAGCCCGTGCTGCTGGCGCCCGACGTGATGCACGCCGCCACCGACGGCCCGCCCGCGCGTGCTTCCGTCGCCGCGCCGGCGTCCAGCGGCACGGCGCCGTCCACCGAGCTCATCGCCAAGGCCGAGGTCATCGTCAAGCGCTACCTCGCGCAGCCCGACGCCGAGCCCGTGGTGCGCCAGGCCTACGCCAGCGTGCTGGCCACGCAGCAGCGTCTCACCGACGCGGCCGAGCAGCTCCGCCTGGCGCTGAAGGACAAGCCGCGCCAGGCCCAGATGTGGCTGGCGCTGGGCGAGATCGACCTCGAGCTGCACGATCCGGTCACCGCCGACACCGACCTGAGGCGTGCGCTCACGCTGGTCACCGAGCAGATGGCCGAAGACGCCGCCGCCCGCAGGGCGCTGGCCGCCGCGGCCGCCGCATCGGGCGCCGACACCACCGCCAGCGACCACGACGACACGCCCGACGCCCCCGCGCCCGGCGCCGACCCGGCCTCGGGCAACCCCGTGCGCCTGGCCCACGTGCAACTGCTGCTGGCGCGCGCCGCCGAGCAACGCCACGACGACGCGGCTGCCGCCAGGTGGCTGGCCGAGGTCGATGCCAAGGACGCCGACCTGCAGGTGGTGTCGCTGCGCGCCAGCCTGCTGGCCCGCCAGGGCAAGCTGGCCGAGGCGCTCAAGCTGATCCGCGCCGCCGACGCGTCGACGCCGGCCGAACAGCGCTACAAGTTGCTCACCGAGGTTCAGCTGCTGCTCGACGAGAAGAAGCTGGGCGAGGCGCGCGAGGTGCTGGGCAAGGCCACCGCCGAGATGCCCGACGACGTCGATCTCGTCTACCAGGAGGCCATGGTCGACGAGCGCCTGAACCGGCTGGACGACATGGAGCGCCTGCTGCGCCGCATCCTGACGCTGCAGCCCGACAACTCGCAGGCGCTCAACGCGCTGGGCTACTCGCTGGCCGACCGCAACCTGCGGCTCGACGAGGCGCTGGCCATGGTGCGCCAGGCCCACGAGCTGTCGCCGGCCGATCCGTTCATCGTCGACAGCCTGGGCTGGGTCGAGTACCGCATGGGCCATTTCGACGCCGCCGCCACGCTGCTGGCGCAGGCCTACTCGTCGCGCAAGGACACCGAGATCGCCGCCCACCTGGGCGAGGCGCTGTGGGCCGACGGCCGGCACGACGAGGCGGCACGCGTGCTGCGCGACGCGCACCGGCTCGACTCCGGCAACGAGGTGCTCAAGCAGACGATGACGCGCCTGAAGGTCGCCCCGTGAGCCTGGCGCGCCCCGGTGCCGAAGCCCCCCGAGGGGTCTGGCATCTCCTGCGTTTGCGCAGGCAATGCCTGACCCCGATCGCCAGCACGCTCGCCTTGGCAGCCCTGCTGTCCGCCTGCGCCACGCACCCCCCTCCACTCCCCGGCCACGTCTACTCCGGCAAGCTCGCCGTACGCACCGACGCGTCCTCCGACCAGCCCTCGCGCGCCGTCAGCGGCCAATTCGAGTTGAGCGGCAACGCGTCCAGCGGCCAACTGGTGCTCACTAGCCCCATCGGCACCACCGTGGCCCGCGCGCGCTGGTCGGATCCCGTGGGCGCGCAAGGCGTGCCGTCGAAGATCGAGCTGGAGTCCGACGGCGGCACCACGCACTACGCCACGCTGGAAGACATGATGCAGCGCGCCATCGGCGACCAGCTGCCGCTGCCGGCGATGTTCGACTGGCTGTCCGGGCGCCCGTGGCCGTATGCGCCGGTGCAGTCGGGCGACGCCACCGGCTCCTTCAGCCAGCTCGGCTGGCGTGTCGACCTCTCGCAGTTCCGCGACAACCAGCTGATCGACGCCAAGCGCCCCCAGCCCGCGCCGGCGCTGCACGTGCGCGTGAAGCTCGACGCCCCCGAGCCGGCCGCCTCCGCTGCCTCAGCGCCTTGAGCCGCCCATGGCTGTCAAAGCGTTCTTCGACCTGCCCGCGCCGGCCAAGCTGAACCTGTTCCTGCACATCACGGGGCGCCGAGCAGTCGGCTACCACCTGCTGCAGGCGGTGTTCATCCTCATCGACTGGGCCGACACGTTGCACGTGGAACGCCGCGACGACGGCCTGCTGCGCCGCCACGACCTGGGCCCCGCGCTGCCCGCCGACGACCTGAGCCTGCGCGCCGCCCGCGCGCTGCAGCAGGCCACCGGCTGCACGCTCGGCGCCGACATCTCGGTGCTGAAGAGCGTGCCCTGGGGCGCCGGCATGGGTGGTGGCAGCTCCGACGCCGCCACCGTGCTGCTGGCGCTGAACCGGCTGTGGAACCTGAACCTGCCGCGGACGCGGCTGCTCGAACTCGCCACGCCGCTGGGCGCCGACGTGCCCTTCTTCGTGGGCGGGAACAACGCGTTCGTGGAGGGCATCGGCGAGCGCCTGGCGCCCATCGAGTGGACGCCGCACCGCTACGCGGTGGTGAAGCCCGCAGAAAGCCTGGGAACCGCAGGCATCTTTTCTCATCCCGACTTGGCACGCAACACGGAGGCTGCTACACTAGCGGGCTTCGTTGCACTGCTTGATGCGCAGCAAGAACAGTCAGAAACGGCGTTTTTCGGTCACAACGACCTGCAGCCGGTGGCCCAGGCCTTGTGCCCGCCCATCGCCCAGGTCGCCAGTTGGCTCGAGAAGCGCTACGGCAACAGCCGGATGACGGGTTCTGGCAGTGCGGTGTTTGCAACGGTCGGCACAGATGGCGTTTCGTGGCCCCAGGGTGAACTCCCGCAAGGCTGGAACGGCCGGATGTGTCGCAGTCTCGCCCACCACCCATTGCGGGCCTGGGCAGACTGAGACAAAGTTGACGGGTTCGGCCTCGGCCGGATCCTGTGTAGGGGAGTCGCCAAGTTGGTTAAGGCATCGGATTTTGATTCCGACATGCGAAGGTTCGAATCCTTCTTCCCCTGCCAAATGTCTTTGCCCGGCGTTAACAGATAACGCCGCGGTCTGAAAAAGCCGGTCGCAATGGCCGGCGCCCGGTCTCGCTGCGCACCCGCCCCAACGGAGTCTCCGACGTGCTGTTCAACACGGTCCTGTTCACAGGCAACGCGAATCCTGTGCTGGCGCAGGAAATCGCCACGCAGCTCGGTACCGAGCTCGGCAAGGCGAAGGTCGGCCGCTTCTCCGACGGCGAGTGTGACGTCGAGATCCATCAAAACGTCCGCGCTCGCGACGTCTTCGTCATCCAGTCCACCGGGGCGCCGACGAACGAGAACGTGATGGAACTGCTGATCATGGTCGATGCGTTGAAGCGCGCCAGCGCGCGCCGCATCACCGCCGTGATCCCGTACTTCGGCTACGCCCGCCAGGATCGCCGCTCGCGTTCCACCCGCGTGCCGATCAGCGCCAAGGTCGTGGCCAACCTGATGGAGGCCGTCGGCGTCGAGCGCCTGCTCACGATGGACCTGCACGCCGACCAGATCCAGGGTTTCTTCGACATCCCCGTGGACAACATCTACGCGTCGCCGGTGCTGCTCACCGACGTCAAGTCGAAGAACTACCGCGACCTCGTGGTGGTGTCGCCCGACGTCGGCGGCGTGGTGCGCGCCCGCGCGCTGGCCAAGCAGCTCGGCTGCGACCTGGCCATCATCGACAAGCGCCGCCCGAAGGCCAACGTGTCCGAAGTGATGCACGTCATCGGCGACATCGACGGCC
>JACMOG010000404.1 GCA_014378125.1 Vitreoscilla sp.
CGGCTCTCGGCGTCGCGGATGGCCTGCAGCACGCGGCCGTACTTGCTGTTGACGATGGCGCGCGCCAGCAGGTAGAAGCCCACCAGCGTGCAGCCGGTCAGCACGAACAGCACCATGCGCGTGGACGGCAGCGCAATCGACGCGCCCAGGATGCGCTTGAAGTCGGTGAAGCCGTTGTTGCCGCCGAAGCCCGTCTCGTTGCGAAAGAACAGCAGCATGCCGGCGAAGGTGAGCGCCTGCGTGATGATGGAGAAGTACACGCCCTTGATGCGCGAGCGGAACGCGAACCAGCCGAACACGCCCGCCACGACGCCGGGCACCGCTACCACCAGGATCATTTGGAACACGAACGACGCGCTGCCGGCCCATGACCAGGGCATCGTCTTCCAGTCGAGGAACACCATGAAGTCGGGCAGGTCGCTGCGGTAGTTGCCGTCGTGGCCGATCTGGCGCATCAGGTACATGCCCATCGCATAGCCGCCGAGCGCGAAGTACAGCCCGTGGCCCAGCGACAGGATGCCGGTGTAGCCCCAGATGAGATCCATCGCCAGCGCGCACATGGCGTAGCACATGATCTTGGCCACCAGCGCCACGCCGTAGTCGCCGAAGTGCAGCGGATTGCCCGCGGGCACCACCAGGTTGAGCAGCGGCGCCAGCCCCGCCACCACCAGCAGCGCGCCAACGACGACGCCCCAGCCGCGCTTGCCGAGCAGAAGGCCGCGCTTGGGCTCCGGCAGAAGTTGGACGGGAGACACAGGCGTCACGATTCGGCACTCCGACCCTTGAGGGCGAACAGCCCTTGCGGACGCTTCTGGATGAACACGACGATGAAGACGAGCACGAAGATCTTGGCGAGCACGGCGCCGGCCACGCCCTCCAGCACCTTGTTCATCATCCCGAGGCCCAGCGCGGCGAGCACCGTGCCGGCGAGCTGGCCCACGCCGCCCAGCACGACCACCATGAAGGAGTCGACGATGTAGCTCTGGCCCAGGTCGGGGCCGACGTTGCCTACCTGGCTCAGCGCGCAGCCGGCCATGCCGGCGATGCCCGCCCCGAGCGAGAAGGCCAGCGTGTCGATGCGCGTGGTGTTGATGCCGGTGCACGACGCCATGCGGCGGTTCTGCGTGACGCCGCGCACGAACAGGCCCAGGCGCGTGCGGCTGATCAACAGGTAGGTGCCCACCAGCACCAGCGCCGCGAAGGCGATGATGGCCAGCCGGTTGTACGGCAGCGTCAGGTTGGCGGCGACGGCGATGCCGCCCGACATCCACGAGGGATTCTCCACCTCGACGTTCTGCGCGCCGAACACCGAGCGCACCAGCTGCATCAGCACCAGGCTGATGCCCCACGTGGCCAGCAGCGTCTCCAGCGGACGGCCGTACAGGAAGCGGATCACGCCGCGTTCCAGGATGGCGCCGACGCCAGCGGCCACGAAGAAGGACGCGGGGATGGCCAGCACGATGTACGCGTCGAACAGCCCCGGCGCGAAGTGCCGGAACAGGTTCTGCACACCCCAGGTGGTATAGGCGCCGATCATCATCAGCTCGCCGTGCGCCATGTTGATGACGCCCATCAGGCCGTAGGTGATGGCCAGGCCGAGGGCCACCAGCAGCAGGATGGAGCCCAGGCTGA
>JACMOG010000035.1 GCA_014378125.1 Vitreoscilla sp.
CCCGCAGGGCGCGATCGTCACCGAGGTGATCCTCGACTCGATCGCGCGCCGGCTGGGGCGCGACGCGCTGGACGTGCGGCGCGCCAACTACTACGGGGTCGACGAGCGCAACACCACGCCCTACGGCCAGCCGGTGAAGGACAACGTCATCGCCGCGCTCACCGACGAGCTCGTGGCCACCAGCGGCTATCGCGAGCGCCGCGCGCTCGTCGCCGAGTTCAACGCGCGCGAGCCGTGGTTGAAGCGCGGCCTCGCGTTCACGCCGGTCAAGTTCGGCATCTCGTTCAACGTGCGCCACCTGAACCAGGCCGGCGCGCTGGTGCACGTCTACGTGGACGGCTCGATCCTGGTCAACCACGGCGGCACCGAGATGGGCCAGGGCATCAACACCAAGGTGGCCCAGGTGGTGGCGCACGAGCTGGGCGTGGCGTTCTCGCGCGTGCGCGTGACGGCCACCGACACGCAGAAGGTGGCCAACACCTCGGCCACCGCGGCCTCCACCGGCAGCGACCTCAACGGCAAGGCCGCGCAGAACGCGGCTATCACCATCAGGAAGCGGCTGGCCGAATTCGCCGCATGCACCTTCGGCGGCGTCGCGGCCGACGTTCGATTCGAGAAGGACACCGTGCAGGTGCACGACCAGCTGTTTCCGTTCCACGAACTGGTGCGCCGCGCCTACGAGGACCGCGTGCAACTGTGGTCGGACGGCTTCTACGCCACGCCGGGCCTGCGCTGGGATCCGGCCGCCACCAAGGGCCAGCCGTTCTACTACTTCAGCTACGGCGCGGCCGTGTCCGAGGTGGTGGTGGACACGCCCACCGGCGAGTGGCGACTGCTGCGCGCCGACGTGCTGCACGACGTGGGCCGTTCGCTGAACCCGGCCATCGACATCGGGCAGGTGGAGGGCGCGTTCATCCAGGGCATGGGCTGGCTCACCACCGAGGAGCTGGTGTGGCACCCGAAGACGGGCAAGCTCGTCACGCACGCGCCCAGCACCTACAAGATTCCCACGGCCAACGACTGCCCACCCGTGTTCAACGTCGCGCTGTTCGACAACGCGAACGTGGAGGACAGCATCCACCGCAGGAAGGCGGTGGGCGAGCCGCCGCTGCTGCTGCCGTTCTCGGTGTTCCTGGCGATTCGCGACGCGGTGTCGGCCACCGGCGCGCACCGCCACGATCCGCCGCTGCGCGCGCCGGCCACGTCCGAGGCCATCCTCGACGCGATCGACGCCGTGCGAGCGAAAGGCTGAAAGCCATGGACCGCGACACTCGGCTCGCCGCCGTGCACTGGCTGGAACAACGCGTGCCGGCCGTCGTCGTGGAGATCGTGCAGGCGCGCGGCTCGGCGCCACGCGGCGCGGGCACGCGCATGCTGGTGTCGGCCGTGCAGGCGATCGGCACCATCGGCGGCGGCCACCTCGAATGGAAGGCCTTGGCCGCGGCCAAGGCGATGCTGGCCGCGCGCGAGCTCGCCCCGCGGCGCGAACGCTATCCGCTGGGCCCGGCGCAGGGCCAGTGCTGCGGCGGCGTGGTGGTGCTGGAGTTCGCGGCGCTCGACGACAGCGCCATCGCGCGCTGGCCCCAGAGCCCGCCGCTGATGCACCTGCAGATGCACGGCGCCGGCCACGTGGGCCACGCCATCGCCACGTTGCTGGCCACGCTGGACGTGCGCTGCGACTGGATCGACGAGCGCGACGACGCGTTCCCGCCCACCACCAGGCTCGGCACGCCCTGGCCCGACAGCATCCGCCGCCAGGTGGTGGACGGCGCTGAATGCGAAGTGGCAGCGGCACCGGCGGGGGCGTTTTTCCTGGTGCTGACGCACGACCACGCGCTGGACCTGCGCATCGCCGAGGCCGCGCTGCGGCGCGACGACGCGGCCTTCGTGGGCGTGATCGGCTCGAAGTCCAAGCGCGAACGGTTCCGACACCGGCTGGCGCAACGCGGCATGGACGAGGCGCGCGTCGACCGCATGCAGTGCCCCGTGGGCGTGCCGGGCATCACCGGCAAGCAGCCGGAAATCATCGCGCTGTCCGTGGTGGCGCAACTGATGCAGCTCGCGACGGCAAGAGCGCTTACTCCGGATGTGCCCCTGATTCGTACCACTGCTTGAGCACGGCGCGTTCGGCGTCGGTGATCTGCGTGGCGTTGTTCAGGGGCATGGCCTTGAGCACCACCGCCTGCTGGTACATCTGCGGCGCGTGAGCCAGGATCTGGTCGGGGGCGTCGAGGCGCACGCCCTTGTTGGCCAGCTGCGCGTTGTGGCACAGGCTGCAGCGTTCCTTGACGATGCCCTGTACCTGCGCGAACGTGGCGCCCGCGGCCGCGGGGGCCGGCGCGGTCGGCGTCGACGCCGGGTTCGCCGGCGCGGCCTGCGGCTTGGGCGCGAGCCAGACGGCCAGTCCAACCAGCAGCGCGCAGCCGATGCCCGCGTACTCCCACGGCACGCGCTTGCCCAGCACCAGCGCCCGATGGCGCGCCACGAACGACGTGCGAACGAGCGCGCCAGCGGCCATCACGATCACCAGCACCAACCAGTTGCCTTCGGCGCCGTGCAGGAACGCGTAGTGGTTGCTGAGCATCGCGGCCAACACCGGCAGCGTGAAGTAGGTGTTGTGCACGCTGCGCTGCTTGGCGCGCCGGCCGTGCGCCGGATCCACCGGCTCGCCGGCCTTCATCTGCGCGATGACCTTGCGTTGCCCCGGGATGATCCAGAAGAACACGTTGGCGCTCATCGATGCGGCCATCATCGCGCCCACCAGCACGAAGGCGGCGCGGCCCGCGAACAGGTCGCAGGCGAGCCACGAGGCAAACACCACCAGCGCGGCCACCAGCGCGCCGGCCACGGCCTGGTTGCCCTGGTCGAACAGCCGGCAGATGGCGTCATAGCCGATCCAGAACACCACCAGGAAGGCCAGCGCGCACGCGATCGCGGGGGCGGGCGTCCAGGCGTGCACGCGCGGGTCGATCAGGAACGTGTTGGCCTGGAACAGGTAGATGGCCGTGAACAGCGCGAACCCGGTGAGGAACGTGGAGTAGCTCTCCCAGTAGAACCAGTGCAGGTTGTCGGGGATCCGTCTCGGCGCGCCCAGGTACTTGTGCGGGTTGTAGAAGCCGCCGCCGTGCACCGCCCACAGCTCGCCGCCCACGCCCTTCTCGCGCAGCTCGGCGTCGGTCGGCTCCACGAGGCTGGAGTCGAGGAACACGAAGTAGAACGACGAGCCGATCCAGGCGATCGCCACGACCACGTGGGCCCAGCGCAGGAGGAAGTTGACCCAGTCGAGGAGGTAGAGATCCATGCGGGCAGCGATGCAAGAGCCGCGCCAGAAGCGAGGCTTCAGCTGCCGCGGTAGGTGGAATACGACCAGGGGCTGGCCAGCAGGGGCACGTGGTAGTGCGAGCCGGCGTCGGCGATGCCGAAGTCGAGCGGCACGCGATCGAGGAACACGGGCTCGGGCAGCGCGGCGCCACGGGCCCGGAAGTAGTCGCCGAGATCGAAGGTGAGGCGATAGCGCCCCGGCTGGAACGCGTCGCCCTCCAGCAGCGGCCCCCCCGCGCGGCCGTCGGCGTCGAGCGTCAGATCGCGCAGCAGCCGCGCCACGTCGCCGTCGCCGTCGGCGTCGAGGCGATGCAGTTGCACCCGCATCCCGGCGGCGGGGCAACCGTTCATGGTGTCGAGGACGTGCGTGGTCAGGAAGCCCATGGATGCCGGAGAGAGGACGAGACAGTCGCCATCGTGGCAGATTTCGGCGGGAGGGTCATTCGCCCGGCAAGATGGGCGACATGCTCGCCCGCGAATGCGTCAACGCGCCGAGAACGGGTCGGTGGGCTCCTCGCCCCCGGCCGCGACGTCCTTGCAGATGGCCGGCACCTGGTTCGCGCGCAGCGGCGCCTCGTGGCCGCAGTCCCAGCCGAGCAGGTTGCCATGCTCGTCGACGCGCGGCCTGAACACGAGGTTGCCCTTGGGGGTGGTCACCGTCAGCGCCATCTCCTTGGAATCGAGCACCAGCGTGCTGCCGTTGGCCAGGCGCTGGGGAATGCCGGCCTCGGCCAACGTCTGCGGCACGTGGTGCTCGGGGGTGTAGAACTGCACCAGCGCATCGCGCGCGGGCTGCGACTGCGAGATGGCCTCCGCCACCTTCGCCTTGGTCACGTAGGCCTGGTACGCCGGCAGCGCGACGGCCGCCAGGACGCCGACGATGTAGACCAGCATCAGCAGGCCGAAGCCGCCGCCCAGGCGCCCGGCGTAGGGGATGAACACGGCCGGCACGTACGACAGCGGATGACGTCCGGGGACGGCCTTCTCGTCGCGCGTGACGCGCACGACGCGCTTGGTGATCCACGGGTACGGGCTCAGCAGCTCGTGGAACGACATCCAGAAGCCGCTGGAGGCCTTGGCCTGGTCGCGCAACGCGGCGACGTCCAGCTGGCGCCAGCGGTGGCCACCGGCGGCGAGCGCGCCGAGCGCGATGGCGGCGTTGTCGGGCGACGAGCTGCAGGCCAGGCCGTGGCGGTCGCAGGTGGACTCCTTGGCGCGCGAGTAGGCCGCGCCGATCAGCGGCAGCCACAGCCCGGGCCAGCGCAGCAGGTGCTTGGTGAGGTGGCCCATGCGCAGGTGGCCCAGTTCGTGGCCGATGTAGAACGCCACGCCGTCCGGATGCTCGCGCATCGCGTCGACGGTATTGGAGTTGAGCACCACGTATTCATGGCCCAGGAAGCGGGTGGCGAACGCATTGATGGCGCCGTTGCCATTGAGCACGTAGGCCTGCGGGCGCTTCTTGATCTGCAGCGTGTCGCAGCAGGTGACGAACTGCGCGTGCAGGTCGGGGAACTGGCGTTCGTCGAGCTTCACGCCGTTGCCCTTGATCCAGGCGATCAGGGCCGACTGCGCGAACAGGTAGGCGATGAATCCCAACAGCAGGCCGATGAGCGCGACGCCGACGGTGCCCACGATGATCAGGATCCAGAAGGCGAGACCGATCACGAGCGTGAGCGCGGACAGCGTGCGCTCGCCCGGATAGACGAGTTTGTTCAAGGTTCTTCCCTCCTCAGGGATTTTCGTTTGTCACGCTCTCGACGGCGGAGCGGTCGGCGCAGGGCTGCGCCGCAGCGCGATTCTAGGAAGCAATTGGCACGGTCACCTAAAGAGTCGGCGTCGGCCAGCCGATAAGGAGTGGAACGGCAACTGTCCGATCGCGCGATCAAGCGCCCCGGACGCCTGCTTTTTCAACGATTGCGGAAGGCTCCGATGCGTCAGGCCGAACCACGCCAGTACCTGGGCGCCCTGCGCGCCGCCCTCACCGCCGCCAAGGTGGCCAACGCCGCGCGCGCCGCGGTGTTCCACGTGCTCCCGAACGGCATCAGCTGCAAGATGGACTGGGACGGCTGGGCCGACCCCTGGTACAACGCCACGCCGCGCCAGCAGGCCCTGCTCGACGTGCTGCAGGACCTGATCGACGGCGGAGAGACCGAGGTGCCGATGATCGCCCTGAAGACGGCCCTGCGCCTGGAGGTCCCCGAGTCGGAGATCCTGCGCAGCCGCGACAACGTGGCCGCCGACGGCGAATCCGGCTACTTCTTCGACGACGTGATGCACGCGCTCTACGCGCTCGACGCCCAGGACACCGAGCAGGTGTTCTACGGCCTGATCGACCGGCTGATGCAACCGGGCGGCGTCCGCGCGAGACTGATCGCGCGCTGAGAGCGCGACCCGCGCCTCGAAACGTCCGATATCTCACACGTCGCCCCCATCCGGGTGGTGATAATCGCGACATGTCGTCGCGCCCTCTCCGCCTCCTCCTGGCCAGCGTGCTGGCCGCCTGCGCCTTCGCGACGGCGGCGGCGGCCGCGCCGCGCATGCCGCTGGTCACGATGCAGGACGGCGACGCCGTGCTCCTGCGTGACGGCGCCCGCTTCGCGCTGGCCGAGGGCGTGCGCCTGCAGGCCGGCGACCTGATCGCCACCGGCGCGCAGTCGCGCCTGCTGCGCATCGAGTTTCCCGGCGGCCCCGGCTTCGCCCTGGGCCCCGACACCCGCGCCATGCTCATGGCCAACCTGGGCGACGACGGGCTGCACGCCGGGGTCTACCTGCTCTCCGGCTGGGTCAAGCTGGCCGCCCCGACCGGCACGGCGGGCGCGCTGCGCAGCGCGCTGGCCGATGCGGACACCACC
>JACMOG010000405.1 GCA_014378125.1 Vitreoscilla sp.
CCTCGCGCCGCGCCTTCATCACCGGGCAGACGGAGAACTTGGGGCACTCGCTGCCCAGGCAGTTCTCGCGCGTGGAGGTGACCAGCGGGATCACCTCGGAGCGCTCGTCGAGGCCCTCGAGCTCGCTGAGGTCGCCCGACACCGTGGACTGCGCCCAGGTCTCGATGCGCGACAGCGCGCGGATGGCCAGGCGATCGGCGAACGTGGCCTCGGTGCGCGCGCGCTCCATGCGATACGGGCACAGGTAGCTGGCGCGGCCCTTGAGCAGCGCGGTGGTGACCGGGATGCCCAGCGCCTCGGTGAGGCGCGGCAGGTCGCGGTAGAAGAGCTGGTCCTGCAGGTTCTTGGTGGCCGTGCTCACCAGCGTGCGGCGCCCGGCCAGCAGCACCGGCACGAGGTAGGCGAAGGTCTTGCCCACGCCGGTGCCGGCCTCCACCACCAGCGTGCCGCGATCCTCGATGGCCTGTGCCACCGCGGCCGCCATGGCCAGCTGCCCGCCGCGTTCCAGGTACGCGTCGTCCTCGCGCGCCAGCGGGCCTTCGGCCGACAACGCGCGCAGCACCGCCTGCACCAGCGCGGGTGCCTGGACCAGGTCGGTTTTGCTCACGCTTTTTCCGGGGGAGAGAGTTCGGCTTCGAGCTGCGAGATCTGGTCGCGCAGGAGGAGACGGCGCTTCTTGAGGCGCTGCAGCGCCAGTTCGTCGAGCGACGGCTGCGCGCCGGCCACGTCGATCAGCTGGTCGAGGTCGGCGTGAGCCATTCGGAGCTCGATCAAGTGACGTTGTGGGGAATGCAGGGATTCATTCATGGCCGAAGCCGGTGACAGGCGCAATCACAGTTTATATTGGCGGACATGAACACGACCATGCAAGGATTCCGCATTTCGGCCTCGACGGGCCTGCACAAGGGCGATCGCGCCTATCAGCAGGACCAGATCGAGCTGCTGGTGCATCCGCGTATACCCGGATGCGCGCTGGGTCTGGTGGCCGACGGCATGGGCGGCAAGAGTGGCGGCCGCACCGCGGCCGACCAGGTGGTGATGACCGCTCGCCAGGTGTTCGAGCGCTTCTCTCCCGCCCGCGACGACCCCACCAAGATGCTCACCGACCTGATCGTCGAGTCGCACCTGATGATCAAGCTCACGGCCATCACCGCCGAGGAAGAACCGCACAGCACGCTGGCCGCGTTCCTGGTGATGCCCAGCCGCCAGGCCTACACGGTGCACGCCGGCGATTCGCGCATCTACCATTTCCGCGGCGCCGAGCTGGTTCGCCGCACCAAGGATCACTCGTACGTGCAGCGCCTCATCGACGAGGGCCGACTCACCGAGGAGAAGGCCAACACCCACCCGCAGTCCAACCTGCTCACGGGCTGCCTCGGCACCCAGCAGGATCCGCCGGTGGAGCTGAACCACATCGACTACCTCGAGATAGGCGACTCGCTGATGGCCTGCAGCGACGGCCTGTGGCACTACCTCACCGCCCGCGAGATCGGCGCCATCATCAACGCGCTGTCGCCGCGCGAGGCCACCGAAATGTTGATCAGCAAGGCGCGCCAGCGCGCCCGGGGATCGGGTGACAACCTGTCGCTGGTGCTGGTGCGGGTCGAGGCCATCACCTGAACATGACAACGACGCCCTCGGCGCCGTTTGTCATTGCCGGGACGCTCAGAGCTTGAAGTTGAGGCTCATGCGCAACGCCCGCGGCTCGCCCGGATGCACCGTCACGCCGTCCGGCACCACCATCTGCCCTGGCGCGATGCGGTAGTCCTGCTCGTAGGCGATGTCGTAGAACTTGCGGTCGAACAGGTTGAGCACGTCCACCTGCAGGCTGACACGTGGGGTGAGCACGCGCGTGAGCTGCAAGTTGCTCGAGACCGCCGAGGGCGCGCGCAGCGAATTGTCCTGAGACAGCGGATAGCTGCCGATGAAGCGCGTGACGAGGCCGCCCGACCACGGCCCCTCGTGCACGGTCACCCCCAGCAGGCCGACACGGCCCACCGCATTGCCGATGGCGTTGCCCGGCTCGCCGTTGGCGTTCGCGTCGGCGTAGCGCGCGTGCGTCCAGGCCATGTCGGCGTCCACCAGCAGCCAGCTTCCCAACACCAGGTGGTTGTTCAGCTCGATGCCACGCCGCTTGCTCGCGCCGTTGGGCTCGGTCCCGCCCTCGTCGGCGGTGTAGACCAGCTCGGAGTCGCTGTCCAGGCGCCACAGTGCCAGCGAGGTCTGCAGTCCCGGCACGACCTCCGTACGCAGGCCCAGCTCCGCACCCTTGCTCGCCACCAGCGCGGGCACCGGGTCGACGCTGCCGCGCGAGCCGACCACGCCGCGCGCGTCGTTGCTGTGGAAGCCGCGGCCGTAGTTGGCGAAGAACTCGGTCCGGGCCCACGGGCCCAGCACCAGCGAGAACTTGGGCGACAGCCGGGTACCGGAGGCATGGCCCTGCGACCCGGCCAGGCGATCGTCGACGTCCATCAGCGCGCGGTCCGCGCGCACGCCCGCCAGCGAGCGCAGCCACGGCAGCCACGCCGTGGTGTTCTGCAGGTACGCGCCCAGCAGGGTCTCGCTCACGTGATCATCGCGGGTGGTGCCCAGTGGCACGCGCGCCTCGGTGTGCAGCAGGCCCACGTCGATGTGGTCGTGCCGAACCTGCAGGCCCGCCTCGGTGGTGGAGTCGTTGCCGAACACCGCGTGCTGCCAGCCGTGCACCACCTGGCCGCCGGCCATGTTGCGCGATTCGGCCTGCTCGAACTGGTCGCCGTGCTGCTGGTCGACCTCGAAGTAGGTGAAGTCGGACCACAGCTTGAGCTTGTAGTGCTGCGCGTACGCGGCGATCGTCGTGTAGCCGTGCTCGTCGTGCGAATGCCATTCGCCCGTGACGGCCGCGCGCGTGCTGTTGCCGCCGTCGGTGGGATCGACCGCCGAATAGCGTCCCAGCGTGCCGTCCTCGATGGCCGACAGCGGCACCTGGTCGGTGGACGTCCAGTGGTTGGTGTAGTCCATCGCGGTCACCGACCAGCCCCGCAACGCGTCGCCGTCGCTCACCTTGAGCAGGCCGTTGTACTTGCGGACGCCTTCGGGCGTCGTCCAGGGCCCGTCGTCGCGCTGCACCTCGAGCGCGCCGAGCACGCGCGGGCCGGCGCCGCCGCCGCCGCTACCGTTGAACGTGGACAGCGGCGTCGAGCCCGCCAGCACCAGGCGCCGGTAGCCGTCACTGCCCGCCGCGAGGTCGAGGATGCCGTGATCCAGGTCGTCGCGGTACTTGATGCGCGCGGAGCCGGCCGACGCGAAGTCGCCGTCCTGCGCGAAGTACGGCCCCTTGCGGTAGTCGATCTTCTCCACCAGCTCGGGGATCAGGAAGTTCAGGTCGGTGTAGCCCTGGCCATGCGCGTTGGTGGGCATGTTCACGGGCAGGCCGTCCACCCAGGTGGCGAAGTCGGTGCCGTGGTCGAGGTTGTAGCCGCGCAGGAAGTACTGGTTGGCCTTGCCGTCGCCCGGGTGCTGGGTGACCACCAGGCCCGGGATCGTCTCCAGCACCTCGCCGGGGCGCAGCAGCGGCAGGTCGGCCAGGCGCTCGCCGCGCACCGTGCCCTGCGACGCCGCGTCGGAGGTGCCGACGCCGTTGTCGTAGTGGCCGGCGATCTCCACCTGCTGGGCACCCGCGACGGCCTGGGAGGCGGCTCTTGCGGGCGCGGGAGCCTGCGCGTGCGCAAAGGCGGCGCCCAGGCCCAGCAGTGACGCAATCAGTGTGTTCGGGTGATGGGCAGGCATGCATTCTCCGTCGAGTCCTGGTTGTCGCAGTCGTGTAAGAAGACTTTCCAAATCATCCTACCCGATGGCAGCCCACTGGCTGCAAACAGGTATACGCAGCCTGTCACGGAACGGATGCAGCAGGAGTCGAAGACTCAGTGCGACGGCTTCACGTGGAAATGCGGCGCCTCGGCCGAGGCCTTTGCCTTCTTGCCTCGGGACTTGCCGTGGCTGTGCGGCGCATGCAGTTCGACACTGATCAGGTTGAGCTTGCCGTGATGCACGCCGCGCTCGGCCGTGATGGTGTCGGCCAGCTTCTGCACGCCGACCGTCGGGCCACGCAGGATCACGGTCTCCAGACAGTGATCGTGGTCAAGATGCGCGTGCATGGCCGAGATGGTGAGGTCGTGGTGCGCATGCTGGATCTCCGCCAGCCGTTCCGTGAGTTCCCGCTCGTGGTGGTTGTAGACGTAGGAAAGGCAGGCCACGCAATGCAGCGACTCTTCCTTGGCGAGCAAGTTGCGTCCAAGCTCGGCTCGCAGCAGGTCGCGAACGGCCTCCGACCGGTTCGAGTAGCCACGCTCGGCGATCCAATGGTCGAAGTCCTGGGCGAGCTTGTCTTCCAGCGAGATCGTGAAGCGTTCCATGGCGTGGGGGTGAGGCGAGAGGAGGTCGCGGCAGCGTAACAGACCGCCCCGGGAATGCGGGCCCTGCGCGCCCGACGCGAAAGTGCCCGACCAATGCGTCGCAGTGACCACCCAAGTCCGTAAGATAAGTCTATAGTTTCTCTTACGCCATGATGCCTGTCGCCACCCTTCCGGAATTGCTGAGCCTGGCTGCCGTTGCCTTCGTGCTGGGCATGCGTCATGGCGTGGATGCCGACCACCTGGCCGCCATCGACGCGCTGACTCGCTGCAACACCGACGCGCGTCCCGCCACCGCGCGCCGGACGGGCCTTTGGTTCTCGCTGGGGCACGGCGCCATCGTCGTCGCCTTCGCGCTCCTGGTCGCGCTGAGCGCGCGGACCTGGGTGGTGCCCGACTGGCTGACGCCCTTGGGCGCCTGGTGCTCCATCGCAATGCTGACCTTGCTCGGCGCATTGAACCTGATGGCGTGGCATCGGACTTCCCCGCATGCCGCCGTCACGCTCGCCGGGTGGCGCAGTCGCCTTTTCAGTCGCGCCTTGCGGGCCTGCGGGCCAGCGGGGGTCGCGGGCGTGGGGGCGCTCTTCGCGCTGTCGTTCGACACGCTGAGCCAGGCGGCCCTGATGGCCGTGTCGGGCGCGGCGCATCGCAGCCTTGCGGCGGTGGCCGGCCTGGCCTGCGCCTTCGCACTCGGCATGATCCTGGTCGACGGCCTGAACGGATGGTGGGTCGCGCGTCTCATCCAGAACCCGGGCCAGGACGCGGCGCGCGCTTCGCGCGTGATGTGCGTGGCCGTGAGCGGCATCAGCCTGGGCACCGCCGCGCTCGGCGCGGCGGCGCAGCTGTCTTCTGGCGTGGCGGTGTGGGCCGGAGCGCATTCGGGGCTCGTGGCGTCGGCGATCCTGGCGATCGCCGCAGCGAGCTTCCTGGCGGGGCTGGCGCTGGCGCGGCGCGTGCCGCCGCTGACGATCGCCTGACCCGTCATCGCGGCGCGCACGGCACGGGGCCACTCTGGAATCCGGCCCGTGACGCCGCCCTCCTCACCCTCGGTGCCGAGGCCTTGCGCCACTGGGTCGGCGCGGCGGTTCGCCAGCAGATGGATCGACCGGAACTGGCGCGGTTGCTGGACATCGAGGAGACGCGCCCAG
This sequence comes from Vitreoscilla sp., assembly GCA_014378125.1. The sequence goes on from JACMOG010000405.1 coordinate 5,540, forward strand.
GGGCCCGGCAAGAGGTCGACGGTGTCAGCGGCTTCAGGGACGTGGTGCGCGCCATCCTCGTACGCACCGACCTGCCGCCGCTGACCGATCCGGGGGCAGCCGTCGACGACCTGTTGGCGCTCGTGCAAGCGCTGGTGGACGGGGCAGGCGCGCGCGGCGAGCGCGATGCGGCGGGGCTCGAACGGCGCGTCATGGGCGCGGTGCGCGGCTACCTGCAGGCCGACGCCGACGCGCCCGTCGTGCCGACGAATGTGAGCCCGGACGCGTCGACCTGAATCCCGGCGGCGGAGACTCCCAGGGGCGGGCGGGCAACTTCGGTCTCACCCTTTTCTCTTCGCTCACAAGAGACCGCGTCCCATGAAACTCGACCACCTCAGCTTTCCCTCGAACGACCCCGCCCGCACCGCCGCGTTCTTCGAGACTTATCTCGGCTTCACCTTGGCGCCGGCAAGCGGGCACTGGATCCTCAAGCGTTCCGGCTTCGATGTCGTGATCGAGCACGTCTCGCCGCAGGCGCCGGCGTGGCCCGCCAGCTTCCACCTCGGCTTCGAACTGCCTACGCGCGCGGAGGTCGAGGCCTTGTATGTGCGCATGGCGGCCGACGGCGTTTCGATGGAGACGGCGGTCATCGACCACGTCCGCGGATCGCGCTTCTTCTGTCGCGCCCCGGGCGGCTTCATGTTCGAGCTCAACACGCGCGCCGATGCCGCGCTCGAGTACCGCGGCACGTTCGATTGATGCCAGGCTGTGGCCGGAGGTGCATGAAACCGCTCGGGTGCCTGCCATCCGAGCGCCGCTTTTCCAACTTTTCTACCGGTTGGATCAGGCGCGCCGCTCCGTCCATCGGCCCGCGATCGCCATTGCCGCGAATCCAATCCCCGGACTCCCGCGTAATCCCGTCAGCGCGCCAATTTCGCAGCGCCACGGGTCATCAAACAGATCAACCGAAGGACGACATCATGAAATTCAACACTCCCGCCGCACTGACGCTGGCCGCGATCCTCTCCGCCTTCTCCGTCACCTCGATGGCGCAAGTCATGGTCGGCGGCGCGGCCATGTACGCCAGCAAGGACATCGTCGACAACGCGGTGAACTCGAAGGATCACACGACCCTGGTGGCCGCCGTGAAAGCCGCCGGCCTGGTCGACACGCTCAAGAGCGCCGCCCCGTTCACGGTCTTCGCGCCCACCAACGAGGCCTTCGCGGCGCTGCCTGCCGGCACCGTCGACACGCTGCTGAAGCCCGAGAACAAGGCCAAGCTCACCTCGGTGCTGACCTATCACGTGGTGGCCGGCAAGATGGATGCGGCGGCGCTGATGGCGGCCGTCAAGGCCGGTGGCGGCAAGGCCACGCTCAAGACCGTCGAAGGCGATCCGCTGACGGTGACGACCGCCGGAGGCAAGGTCATGGTGACCGACGAATCGGGCGGCATCGCCACGGTGACGATCGCCGATGTGTACCAGTCGAACGGCGTGATCCACGTCGTGGACAAGGTGCTGCTGCCCAAGTGATGGCCGGCGGGCGCGACCGCACGGCGCGACCCGCTCGCGACATCCTCAGGTCAGCCCGGTGTCCACATCGCGCCTGGCGATCGCCAGGTATTCCTGCGACTGCATCTCCTGCAGCCGCGAGATCGTGCGCGGAAACTCGTGCACCAGCGGGCCTTCAAGATACAGCTGCTCGGGCGGCACCTCGGCCGAGATCACGAGCTTCACGCGGCGGTCGTACAGCACGTCCACCAGCCACGTGAAGCGACGCGCCTCGGCGGACAACCGTGGCGGCATCTGCGGCACGTCCGACAACATCACCGTGTGGAACTGCGTGGCCAGCTCGAGGTAGTCGTTCATCGAGCGTGGGCCGCCGCAAAGCTGGCGGAAGTCGAACCACACCACGCCGCCGGCGCGGCGGCGGGCGCGGATCTCGCGGTGCTCGATGTGCAGGATCGGGCTCTCGTCGCGCGCCTCGGCCAGGTGGTCGAAGGTGGCCGCCATGTCGGCGTCGGCCTCGGGGCCCAGCGGCGTGTGGTACAGCTTGGCGTCGGTGAGCGTGCGGCTGCGGTAGTCGGTGCCCGCGTCCACGTTGATCACCTGCAACTTCGAGTTGAGCAGCTCGATGGCGGGCAGGATGCGCTCGCGGTTCAGGCCGTTCGGGTACAGGTCGTCCGGCTTGAAGTTGGACGTGGTGATGAAGGACACGCGATTGTCGAACAGCGACAGCAGCAGCCGGTGCAGGATCATCGCGTCGGTGACGTCGGCGATGTGGAACTCGTCGAAGCAGATCAGGCGGTAGCGCAGCGAGATGCGCCGGCCCAGCTCCTGCAGCGGGTCGGCCATGCCCTTCAGGTCCTGCAGCTCGCGATGCACCTCGCGCATGAACTCGTGGAAGTGCAGGCGCACCTTGCGCTTGAGCGGCACGGCCTGGAAGAAGCAGTCCATGAGGAAGCTCTTGCCGCGACCCACGCCGCCCTACATGTACACGCCGCGCGGAATGGGCGGGCGCACCAGGATCTTGGCGAGGGCGTTGGAGCGGCGCGACTTGTACGCGTCCCACTCGTCCTCGCAGCGCTGCAGCGCTGCGACGGCGTTCAGCTGCGCGGCGTCGGCGGTGAAGCCGCGCTCGGTCAGCGTCTGTTGGTAGAGCTCGGTGACGGTGGGCATAGACTCCGAGGGGTCTGGCATCTCCTCGAATCGCGCAGCGATTCGAGGCAATGCCTGACCCCGATCCCAGGGGTGAGGCTTCGCGGCCAACGGGGTCAGGCATTGCCTCGATCCGCCTTAGGCGTAACGAGGAGATGCCAGACCCCTTCAGAAGTTGAGAGCCCGCTTCTCGACGGCGAGCGCGGCTTCCTTCGTCACTTCGGACAGCGACGGGTGCGCATGGCAGATGCGGCCGATGTCCTCGGACGACGCCTTGAACTCCATCGCGACGCAGGCCTCGGCGATCAGCTCGGACACCATCGGGCCGATCATGTGCACGCCCAGGATCTCGTCGGTCTTGGCATCGGCCAGGAACTTGACGAAGCCCGTGGTCTCGCCCATGGCGCGCGCGCGCCCGTTCGCGAGGAACGGGAACTGGCCGGCCTTGTACTCGCGGCCTTCGGCCTTGAGCGCCTGCTCGGTCTGGCCCACCCACGCGATCTCGGGGCTCGTGTAGATGACCCACGGCACCGTGTTGAAGTTGACGTGGCCATGCTGGCCCGCCATGCGTTCCGCCACGGCCACGCCTTCATCTTCGGCCTTGTGCGCCAGCATCGGGCCGCGCACCACGTCGCCGATGGCCCACACGCCCGGCAGGTTGGTCTTGCACTCGGCGTCGACCACGATCGCGCCGCGCTCGTCCAGCTTCAGGCCCACCGCATCGCCGTTCAGGCCGATGGTGTTGGGCACGCGGCCGATCGACACGATCAGCTTGTCGACCGCCAGCACCTGCTCCGCGCCCTTGGCGTCGGTGTACGACACGGCCACGCCGGCGCCGCTGGTGTCGACCTTGGTGACCTTGACGCCCAGCTCGATCTTGAGGTTCTGCTTGGCGAAGACCTTGGCGGCCTCCTTGGCGATGGACTCATCGGCCGCGCCCAGGAACGCCGGCAGCGCCTCCAGGATGGTGACCTGCGCGCCCAGGCGGCGCCACACGGAGCCCATCTCGAGGCCGATGACGCCCGAGCCGATGACCCCCAGCGTCCTGGGCACGTCGCCGATGCGCAGCGCGCCGTCGTTGGACAGCACCTTGGCCTCGTCGAACGCCGCGCCCGGCAACGGGCGTGCGTTGGAACCGGTGGCGATGATCACCTGCTTGGCGACCAGCGTGTCTTCCTCGGCGCCAACGAACTTCAGCTCGTAGCCGCCGTCCACCGCCTTGGCGAAGCTCGCGCGGCCGTGGAAGAACGTGATCTTGTTCTTCTTGAAGAGGTACAGGATGCCGTCGTTGTTCTGCTTGATGACGCTGGCTTTGCGCGCCAGCATCCTGGGCACGTCGATGGTGAGGCCCTCGACGCCGATGCCGTGCGCCGCGAAGCCGTGGCCCGCGTGCTCGAAGTGTTCGGACGACTGCAGCAGCGCCTTCGAGGGAATGCAGCCGACGTTGGTGCAGGTGCCGCCCGGGGCCGGGCCGCCCTTCTCGTTCTTCCACTCGTCGACGCAGGCGACGTTGAAGCCCAGTTGCGCGGCGCGGATGGCGGCGATCTGGCCGCCGGGACCCGCGCCGATGACGACGACGTCAAAGTTCTTGCTCATGA
>JACMOG010000406.1 GCA_014378125.1 Vitreoscilla sp.
CCGAGGCCCCCCGCGGGCGGGGAGCAGACCGCCCTCCTCCCGCGCGCCCAGTCGGCCACCTGGCTAAGCGTGGCGGCCCACGCGGTGGACGCCGCCCGCCAGGCGTTCGCGGCCGCCGGCCCGCTGCGCAGCCTGCGCCTGCACGGCGACTGCCCTCCCGGCAACCTCCTGGGGCGCGAGGAAGGGGGGTTCGCGGGCCCGCTGTTCGTCGACCTGGACGACGCGTGCATGGGCCCGGCGGTGCAGGACCTGTGGATGCTGCTGTCGGGCGACCGCGAGGCGATGCAGGTGCAGCTGTCCCACGTATTGAACGGTTATCGCGCGTTCATGGACTTCAACAACGCCGAGCTCAAGCTGATCGAGCCGCTGCGCGCGCTGCGCATGATCCACCACAGCGCCTGGATCGCCGACCGCTGGGACGACCCGGCCTTCCCCGCCGCGTTCCCGTGGTTCGGCACGCCGGCCTACTGGGACCAGCAGGTCACGCAGTTGCGCGAGCAGCTGGAGCACATGGCGCTGCCGCCGCTCGTCGGCTACTGTGTGTCATCCTGCGACTACGCAAAGGTTGACAGGGCTAATGGGCAGCCGACAGGTTCGCGATGGGCACCGACAGCAGGTGCGGCCCCGTCGGATTGCTCGCGAACCACACGCCATCGAGCACCACCCGCCCGTAGCGCACATGCACGCGCCCCAGGCGCTCCCACTCGTGCAGGATCTGGCTGATGCGCTGGCGCGTGACGCCCAGCAGCTGCGCCAGCTGTTCCTGCGGCAGGTGGAGGTTGATCGCCACGTCGGCGCCGTCGCGCATCCCGTGGCCGTTGGCCAGGTGCACCAGGTGCATGGCCAGGCGCTCGTCCAGCGAGAACGCCGTCCACGCCTCCAGCGCCAGGAACATCAGCCGCGAGCGCTGGCAGTAGAGCTCCACGAAGTGGCGATACATCACGGGGTAGCGCGCCATCATCCCCTCGAAGTGCGCCGCCGACACCGCGAGCAGCGTGGTCGCGCAGTGCGCGACGGCGTCGTGCGGGCGCGGCATCTGGTCGAACAGCGAGGTATCGCCGAACCACGTGCCGGGCTGCAGGAAGGTGAGCAGGCCCTGGCGGCCGTCGGGGCCGCTGGCACCCAGGCGGATGGCGCCGCCCAGGATGCCGTACCAGGCATCGGCCGGCCGGTCCTTCGCGTAGACCACGTCGCCCTCGTTGAGGTGGCGCAGCGTGGCGACATCGAGCGCCTCGTCGCGCGGGGCCGCCGGCAGCTTGCCGAACCACGGGCTGTCGAGCATCGTCTGCCGTTGCGCGGCCGTGAGGCGTGCCATAGGGTCTTCCCTTTTTGAATTGCAAATCGTTGACAGACGTTGCGTCGCCTCGCTCAGTAGGATCGTTCTCGCTGAGGTTGCGGGGTTCGAACGCGATGTTCGACTCGTCTGCGCCCGCTGCCTATCCGCAGTGCTACCCATGCCACGACGCCCTTCGCCCGGACCACCGCTGTCCGGGCCCGGCATCCCAGGCCTCAGTTGAGACCGTGTCGACATAGATCGAACCTGGAGGGTTCGGCCTGGAAACGTGCGCCCGCGCGCGTCCCAAGGCCACCTGAACGGGCGCCTTGCACCGGCGTCCGCCAACTCACAACCGACGGAGACAAACCAATGAACAAGACTCTCATCAAGTGGCTCACCGTGGCCATGCTCGCCCTCTGCGCGCTTCCTTCCTGGGCCACCGGGTATGCGCAGACCAAGTACCCCATCATCCTGGTGCACGGGCTGTTCGGCTTCGACCACATCGGGCCGCTGGAATACTTCTACGGCATCCCGTCCGACCTGCGCTCCAACGGCGCGCAGGTGTTCGTGGCGCAGGTGGCTGCGGCCAACTCCACCGAGGTGCGCGGCGAGCAGTTGCTCGCCTACGTCAAGCAGGTGCTGGCCGTCACCGGCGCCAGCAAGGTCAACCTCATCGGCCACAGCCATGGCGGCCCCACCGTGCGCTACGTCGCGTCGGTGGCGCCCAACCTGGTGGCCTCGGTCACCAGCGTGGCCGGGCCCAACCAGGGCGCCGCGCTGGCGGACGCGCTCAACGGCACGCTGCCCGCGGGCTCGGTGTCGCGCACGGTGGTGGCCAGCGTGGTCAACGGCTTCGCGTCGCTGATCGGGTTGATCTCGGGCAACAACGCGTCGCAGAACTCGTCGGCCGCGCTGTACTCGCTGTCCAGCGCGGGGATGGCCAGGTTCAATGCCGCGCATCCGGAAGGCCTGCCCACGTCGTCGTGCGGCTCCGGCCCGGCGGTCGCGTCCAACGGCGTGCACTACTGGTCGTGGAGCGGCGCGCAGCCGTACACCAACGCGCTCGATCCGCTCGACCCCGTGCTGGCCATCACCTCGCTGGTGTACGGCGGCGCGAAGAACGACGGCCTCGTGGGCTCGTGCAGCAGCCACCTGGGCACCGTCATCCGCGACGACTACGGCATGAACCACCTCGACGAGGTGAACCAGACAGCGGGCATCGTCAACTGGTTCGAGGTCGACCCGAAGAGCCTGTTCCGCAACCAGGCCAACCGCCTGAAGAACGCGGGGCTCTGACATGCGCCGCCGCCAGCTTCCCATCACCTGGGTGGCGGGCGCGGTGGCGGCCACGGCGCTGGTCGTGATCGGCCTGCAAGGGCTGCCCACGCCGGTGCCGCGGGCCGTCGACGCGGCGCCGCCGGCCGAGCCGCGGCCGGCCCCGCCGTCGTCGCTCGCCGGCACCACGCCCCACGGCGCGGCCCCCGCTGCCGCCGACCACGCGG
>JACMOG010000407.1 GCA_014378125.1 Vitreoscilla sp.
CGTGGGCGCGGGCGCGGTGCGCAACCTCGTGTGGGACGCGCTGCATGCGCACCCCGCGCCATCGGCGCTGCCCGACATCGACGTGGCGTTCTTCGCCGCGACGGACCTCTCGCCCGGGCGCGGCGGCGCGCTGCAGGGCCGCCTGGCGGCCATGTCGCCCGGCACGCCCTGGGGGGTCACCAACCAGGCCGGCGTGCACCTGTGGTTCGAGCGGCGCTTCGGGCACGCGGTGGCGCCCCTGGGCTCGCTGGACGAGGCGGTGGCGAGCTGGCCCGAATACGCCACGGCCGTGGGCCTGCGGCTGGACGACGCCGACCGCCTGCACGTGATCGCGCCACACGGGCTGGACGACCTGTTCGGCATGCTGGTGCGGCGCAATCCGGCCCGCGCCAGCCTGGCGACGTACCGCGCGCGCGTCGCCTCCAAGCGCTACGCGCAGCGCTGGCCGCGCGTGCGCGTTGTCGAGGCCTGAAAAGGGCCTGCCCCGAAGACGTGCGCGTGATTGACGAGGGGTCTGGCCCCTCTAATCGGTCAGGCTGCGCCGGTTGCGCAGCTCCGGGAACCAGCGCATCCAAAGTCCCACCACCAGCAACGTGCCGGCCCCGCCCAGCACCACTGCGCCCACCGGCCCGAACAGCGCGGCCGTCGCGCCCGATTCGAACTCTCCGAGCTGGTTGCTGGCCCCGATGAAGATCGCGTTGACCGCGCTCACGCGGCCGCGCATCTCGTCGGGCGTGTCCAGCTGCACCAGCGTCTGGCGCACGACCACGCTGACCATGTCGACCGCGCCGTTGATGAACAGCGCCACCATCGACAGCCAGAACCAGTGCGAGAGGCCGAACACGATGGTGGTGACGCCGAAGATGGCCACGCACGAGAACAGGATGGTGCCGGCGCGGCTGCGGATGGTCCAGCGCGCCAGCACCAGCGACATCAGCAACGCGCCGATGGCGGGCGCGCCGCGCAGCAGGCCCAGGCCCTCGGGGCCGACATGCAGGATGTCGCGCGCATAGATCGGCAGCAGCGCCACCGCCCCGCCCAGCAGCACCGCGAACAGGTCGAGCGAGATCGCGCCCAGCACCACCGGCTTGGCGCGGATGAAGCGCACGCCGGCCAGCAGCGTGTCCATGGTGACCGGCGCGCGCGGCGCGGGCTTGTGGTCGTAGCGCGCGCTCCACACCAGGCTGGCGCCGAGCACGAACAGCGCCGCGCACACCATGTACACCAGGCTGGCGCCCGCGGCATACAGGAAGCCGCCGAGCGCCGGGCCGCCGATGATGGCCGCCTGGTTGCCCGACGAGCTGAAGGCCATCGCGCGCGACAGGATGGACGCGGGCACCAACAGCGGCGTCAGCGCCTGCTGCGCGGTCATCTGGAACGAGCGCGCCACGCCCAGCAGCAGCGACACGCCCAGGATCAGGTCACGCGAGATCCAGCCTTCGTGCGTGGCGCCCAGCAACGCGAGCGCGGCCACGAGCTGCAACGTCATGGCCAGCGCCACGATGTGGCGGCGGTCGTGGCGGTCGGCGATGTGGCCCGACACCAAGGCCAGCGCGAGCGCGGGGACGAACTGGAACAGGCCCACCAGCCCGAGGTTCCACGCGCTGTGCGTGAGGTCGTACATCTGCCAGCCGACGGCCACCATCACCATCTGGTTGCCCATGGTGCCGGCCACGCGGCCCGCCCAGAATCGAATGAAGGAAGGGTAGGAAGCGAGCGAGAGCGGCACCGTCATAGGGCAATCATCGTCGCACAGGGGCCTGGCGCGGGGTTGAATCGGCGCCACGTCTTCGCAGCGACGCAATAGAATTTCATTTCCCTTGGAAGGCTGCGAATGAAACTGGATGCCATCGATCGTCGACTTCTCGACATGCTGCAGCTCGATTGCGACACGCCCGTCGCGGAGCTCGCCGCCGCGGTACAGCTGTCGACCACGCCATGCTGGCGCCGCATCCAGCGCATGAAGGAGGCGGGCGTCATCACCGCCCACGTGGCGCTGGTCGACCCGAAGAGCGTGAACGTGGGCGTGACGGTGTTCGTCAACGTGAAGACCCGCCAGCACACGCAGGCCTGGTTCGACCAGTTCCATGCCACCGTGGAATCCATCCCCGAGGTGGTGGAGTTCTACCGCATGAGTGGCGACATCGACTACCTGCTGCGCATCGTGGTGCCCGACATCGCCGCCTACGACGGCGTCTACAAGCGCCTGATCGCCGGCACGCAGCTGTTCGACGTGAGCTCCAGCTTCGCGATGGAACAGCTGAAGTTCACCACCGCGCTGCCCCTTCGCTACGCGGACTAGCTTCAGCGAACCGGCAGCCACCCCAGGCCGCGCGCCAGCAGCAGCATCGCCACGCACGCGCTGACGATCGCGAAGCCCTGCTGCAGCCGCGGCCCCGCCACGCGCGCCGCGATCAGGCGGGCCAGCAGCGAGGCCGATACCGAGCCGATGGCGAACGGCAACGCGATGTCCCAGGCGATCGTGCCGTGCCACGCGGCCGCGCCCACGCCGCCGAGGGAGGCGAGCGCGATCACGGCCAGCGAGGTGGCGACCACGCTGCGTGCGGACAGCTCGGTGAAGCGCGTCAACGCCGGCACGATGACGAAGCCGCCGCCCACGCC
>JACMOG010000408.1 GCA_014378125.1 Vitreoscilla sp.
CCGCGCACATCTTGGCCTCCACGCCGGAGGCCCAGTACCAGACGCCGTGGCCCTCGAACCCCTCGATGCGCCCCAGCCCTGGCCGGCGGAAGCGCGCGCCGCTGGCGCATACGAGGCTGCGGCTGCGCAGGCGCCGGCCGTCGGCCAGGTGCACGGCGAAGACGCCCTCGCTCTCGGCCAGCGAGCAGTCGAGCCGCACGGCCTCGGCCGGGATGATCATCTTGGCGCCGAACTTCTGCGCCTGGATGTAGGCCCGCCCGGCCAGCGCCTGGCCCGAGATGCCGGTGGGAAAGCCCAGGTAGTTCTCGATGCGCGCGCTGGCGCCGGCCTGGCCGCCGAACGAGCGGCAGTCGAGCACGGCCACGTGCAGGCCCTCCGACGCGGCGTACACCGCCGTCGAGAGCCCGGCCGGCCCCGCGCCCACCACCAGCACGTCGAAGATGCCGTCGCACACGTGGTCGTCGATCATGCCCAGCGCGGTGGCCAGCTGCGTCTCGCTGGGATCGACCAGCACGGTGCCGTCGGGCGTGACCGCCACCGCCTCGGCGGCCGCGGCGCCGTACTGCACCAACAGCTGCGCGGCCACCGGGTCTTCGTCGCCGGTGACCACGTGGTGCGGCTGGCCGTTGCGTTGCAGGAAGTTCTGCAGCCGCAGCACCGAGGCCGAGCCGGCGGCGCCGATCAGGGTGGCGCCGCTCGCGCCGGCCTGGATCAGCGACACGCGGCGCAGGATCAGCGCGCGCATGATGCGCTCGCCAAGATCGGCCTCGGCGATGATCAGCGCGCGCAGCTGGTCGGGCACCACCAGGATGCCCTCCACGTCGCCCACGGACTGCGCGTCGACGAGCGACGATCCACCGTAGAGGGTGCCGGCCTCGGCCAGGAACTCGCCCGGGCAATACTCGTGGTAAGGCACCGAGCGGCCCAGGCCGTCGCGCTGCGTGACGGTGATGTGGCCCTTCACCAGCAGGAACAGGCCGCGCGATTTCTGGCCGGCCTGGATCACGAACGCCCCGTCCTTGACGTGATGCGGCTCGCCGAAGCGGCGCACGCGCTCCACGTCCGCGCCCGTGAGCACCGGAAACATCTGGTACGCGCGGTGGGGGTCGGGCTGCTGGCCCGGCGCGGGGGCGGCGGAAGGGGGCGGGTTGTCCAAGGGGGGCTCCGGGCGGGCGGGCGCGCGTCACGCCGGCGCGCGCAAGAGCCGACTGTCGCACGACCGCGCCAGTCTTGCATCGTCCTGAATGGATAGCCGTTCGCGCGGCACGTGCCTTGCCGCTCTACGGTACCCGCCGCTCCCCCGAAGACCCCCATGGCCCAGGACGAAGAGATCCACATCGCCCCGTTCACCCACGCCGCCGGCGGCTGGACGTCCGTCAAGGAGGTGGCGCACGCCTTGAGCGAGGCGCACATCCGGCTCGACGGCACGCGCATCCTGCTCAAGCAGAACAAGCCCGACGGGTTCGCGTGCGTGAGTTGCTCGTGGGCCAAGCCGGCCGCGCCGCATGCGGCCGAGTTCTGCGAGCACGGCGCCAAGGCCACGGCCTGGGAGCTGACCACGGACCGGTGCACGCCGGAGTTCTTCGCGCAGCACACCCTCACCGAGCTGGAAGGCTGGACCGACCTCGCGCTCGAGTCGACGGGGCGCCTCACCGCTCCGCTGCGCTGGGACGCGGCCACCGACAAGTACGTGGAGGTGTCGTGGCACGAGGCCTTCGAGGACATCGGCCGGCGGCTCAAGGCGCTGGAGCCGAAGGAGGCCGTGTTCTACGCCTCGGGCCGGGCCTCGCTGGAGACCTCGTACATGTACGCGCTGATGGCGCGCCTGTACGGCAACAACAACCTGCCCGACAGCTCCAACATGTGCCACGAGAGCACCTCGTTCGGACTGCCCAAGAGCATCGGCGTGCCCGTGGGCACCGTGCAGCTGGAGGACTTCCAGCAGACCGACTGCATCTTCATCATGGGCCACAACATCGGCACCAATGCGCCGCGCATGCTGCACGACCTGCAGGATTGTCGCGAGCGCGGCGTGCCCATCATCGTGTTCAACCCGCTCAAGGAGCCGGGCCTGGTGCGCTTCGCCAACCCGCAGTCGCCGGTGCAGATGCTCACGCCCGCCGACACGCGCATGAACACGCAGTACCACCAGCTCAAGGCCGGCGGCGACCTCGCGGCGCTGTCGGGGCTGTGCAAGGCCATCGTCGCGATGGACGACCAGGCGCGCGAGCACGGCGACGACGCCGTCATCGACCACGCGTTCGTCGACGAACACACCCACGGCTTCCAGGCCTTCTGCGAGCACCTGCGCACGGTGGAGTGGCCGCAGATCGAGGCGGAGAGCGGCCTCACGCGCGCGGCCATCGAATCGGCGGCCGACGTCATCGGGCGCTCCAAGCGCGTGATCGGCGTCTACGGCATGGGCCTGACGCAGCACAAGACGGGCGTGGCCAACGTGCAGATGGTGGCCAACCTGCTGCTACTGGGCGGCCACATCGGCAAGCCCGGCGCGGGCATCCTGCCGGTGCGCGGCCACTCCAACGTGCAGGGCCAGCGCACGGTGGGCATCACCGAGAAGCCCGAGATGGTGCCGATGGACAAGCTGAAGGCGCTGTACGACTTCGACCCGCCGAAGGAGAAGGGCCTCACCACCGTGGAGACCTGCAAAGGCCTGATCGACGGCTCGGTGAAGGCCCTCGTGAGCCTCGGCGGCAACCTGCTGCGCGCGGTGCCCGACGGCCCGCGCATCGAGCAGGGCTGGCGGCGCGCCAGGCTGTCGGTGCAGATCGCCACCAAGCTGAACCGCAGCCACGTGGTGCACGCCGAGGTGGGCTACCTGCTGCCGTGCCTGGGCCGCATCGAGATCGACCGCCAGGCCGGCGGCGAGCAGGCGGTGTCGATGGAGGATTCCACTGGCTGCATGCACGGCTCGCGCGGCATGGCCGAGCCGGCCAGCGCGCAGTTGCTGTCGGAGCCGGCCATCGTGGCGGGCATCGCCAAGGCCACGCTGGCCGCGAAGACGACCGTGCCGTGGGACGAGTGGGTGGCCGACTACGCGAAGGTGCGCACCGCCATCGAGAAGACGTATCCGGAGATCTTCAACGACTTCGAGAAGCGCATGTGGCGGCCCGGCGGCTTCCACCGCCCGCTGCCCGCGTGCCAGCGCGAATGGAAGACGCCCACCGGCAAGGCCAACTTCATCTGCCCGCCCTCGCTGGACGAGGACGACGACATGACGGCCCGCGGCCCCGACGTGATCCGCCTGACCACGCTGCGCAGCTTCGACCAGTTCAACACCACCGGTCCTTTGGCGAGCCGTCTATTCCCCGGTCCAAGAAGCGGTGTCGATTCGACCGGGACCGCAAACAAAGGGCGATGATATTCGCCCTTCTTGTTTGTAGTTCCCACGCAGAAGCATGGTCAAACTGTGAATGCTTGGTCATTTGACCACTCCAGAGCCCGTGATATGGTGCCTCGGCAAAACAAGTGCTCGTCTACTGCTGGAGAAGACAATGAGAATGCGCATGGTTCTTCTAGGTCGGGCGCTTGCAATCAGCATTGCGGCCCTGAGCCAGGTCGCACCGGCTTCAGTGCAGGCGCAGAAGGTGGCCGCAGTAGCCATTGACAGTGACGACATTGGCGGCGTGGTCAGCGGCCCGAAGGGGCCGGTGCGCTTGGATGGCTGCTTCTGGCCGAAAGCAGACG
>JACMOG010000409.1 GCA_014378125.1 Vitreoscilla sp.
CCTCGTGCACGAATCGGCCGCGCGACTGGGCGGCAGCCACGTGCGGCGCGACCTGGTGGCGCAGACGCTGATGCACTGCGCGGCGTCCAGCACGCAGCCCCACGTCGGCCCCGCCGTGCTCAACGGACGCTGCCTGGCCAAGCCCGTGACGCCACTCACGCGGCATTGGGCCGGCAAGCTCGGCGTGGCGATCACCTGAGGCATCGTCATCCTGGGCGCAGGATGACGGCGGCGTCACGCCTTCCGCCGCGTCGCCACCAGGTTCACCGCCAACCCGCCCATCACCAGCGCCGCCGCGCCCAGCTTCCACATCGGCAGCCCCTCGTGCAGCGCGAGCGTCGATGCCGTCATGCCGAACACCGGCACCAGCAGCGCCGTGGGCGTGACGCTGGACGCGTCGTGGCGCGCCAGCAGCCAGTTCCACGCGCCGTAGCCGAACAGCGTGTTGCCCACCGCCTGCCAGGCCACGGACAGCCAGGCGACGACGCCCGCGTGCGCCAGCGATGTGCCGACGGCCGGCGCGCCGTTCTGCAGCAGGCTGATCATCCACAGCGGTACCGCCGCGAACGGACTCGACCACACCATGAAGCCCAGGGCGTCGACGCGGCCGGCGGCGCGTCCGATCAGGTTGCAGAAGGCCCAGGCCAGGGCGGCGCCGATCACCAGCACCACGCCGAAGGTCGTGACGCCCGCGTTGCTCGACACGTTCGATGCGACGATGGCCAGCCCGCCGACGGCGAGCGCGAACGCGGGCCACTGCAGTGCCTTGAGCCGGTCGCGATACAGCACCGCCGACAGCCCGATCGTGAAGAAGACCTGCGCCTGGATCACCAGCGAGGCAAGGCCCGGCGTGATGTCCGCGCGCATCGCCCAGAACAGCAGCCCGAACTGCCCCACGCCGATCAACACGCCGAACGCCGCCAGCTTGCCCCAGCTCATCGCCGGCTTGGGGATGAAGAAGATGAACGGCAGGAACGAGAACGTGTAGCGCAGCGCCGCGAACGTGTAGGGCGCGAAGGCGTCGAGCCCCCAGCGGATGACGACGAAATTGGTGCCCCAGATCGCGACGACGGCCAGGGCGAGCAGCAGGTGTTTCGGGGGCATGGCCCGACTCTACGTGACGCGCCCTGCCCGTCTTCAGTTGTCCTCGAAGAAGAGTTGCTCGATCGGAAGCTGGAAGGCCTTCGCGATCACGAAGGCGAGCGGCAGGCTGGGGTCGTAGCGTTCGTTCTCGATCGCGTTGACGGTCTGCCGGGAGACCCCCAGCCGCTCGACCAGCTCGCCCTGCGACCAGCCACGCTCGGTGCGCAGTTCACGCACGCGGTTCCTCATCGGTAGCGCCTGCGAGCCAGCACGAGGCCGACGACCCACAGCACGGCCAGGATCGGCCACACGGTGAACATCGACAGCTTCGGATAGCCCAGGCCCTCGAGGAAACCGTAGGAAAACGTGAGGATCGCCGTACCCGCGAACGCGAACCCGAGCGCCTCGAACTGGATGCGCACCTGCAGCTCGTCCATGCGGCGCATCTCGCGCAGGACGATCCAGGGAACGGCGACGGCGGCCACCATCGGGCTGAGGGCCACGGCGTCGCGCCAGGGGCTGGCGAGCGCCACGTGCTGCAGGAGTTCGATCGAGCCCACCAGCAAGGCGGCGTAGATGGCGAGCGCCGCCGAGAGCTCCAGGGTGTACTGCCTGCTTTTCATGTCGAAACGTCCAGGTGGAAAGGATGCTTTCCATTGTGGCGATGTCTCCCGGGGCTGTAAAGGCCCCTTTACATGGAAAGGGTCTTTTACATCGCGACGTCGAGCGGCCGCTGCCACGGCGTCGCCTTGACGTGGCGGAGGAAGTCGGGAAGCGTGCGGCCCGGCTCGTCGCGGAACACGTCGTCAAGGACGTCCAGCGTCAGCATGCGGTCGACGCGGAAGCTGCGGAACGCGGTGCGGTGCTCGCACCAGGCGGCCAGCGTCCACACCGATTCCCAGTGGTAGCAGCCGAGCGGGCGCGCGGTGCGCGTGGTGGGTGCGCCGTCCTTGTCTTCGTAGTCGAAGCGCACGCGCCGGCGCGTGGAGGCCGCGTCGCGCAGCAGGCCCAGGCGCTCGATGCTGGCGGTGTCGGTTCGCCAGGGCGCGGCGTACAGCGGCAGCGCCTCGGCGGCGGCGCGCGCGGCCGGTGGCAGCACGCCGATGATCTTGCCCAGCGCGTCCTCGGCGGCCAGCGCCAGCGCGAGATCGAGCCGCCCCTGCGCGATCCGGACGGCGGCCACCAGGGCCTGGGCCTCGAGCGTGGTGAACATCAGCGGGGGCAGGTCGAAGCCGGCCACCAGCCGGTAGCCCACGCCGGCCTCGCCCTCGATGGGCACGCCCTGGCCCTGCAGGTCGGCGACGTCGCGGTAGACGGTGCGCACCGAGACCTCGAGCTTGGCCGCAAGCCACGCGGCGGTCGACAGGCGGCGGCCGCGCAGCAGCTGGACGAGGCGGAAGAGACGATCGGCACGGCGCATGGACGCAGAGTCTAGGCCGTGCCGGGCGCGTGGATGGCGACGTGATTCATGGCGGCCTTTCGTGAGAGGAGGCGGCCATGGTGACGCGGGGCTGCTGACAGCGTGCTGTCAGCAGCGTGCCGGCGCCGGCGTCAGTTCTTGCGGTTCTTGGTGGGCGCGGCCGGCGTGTCGGCGACGGCGGCGTAGGCGGTGCCGCGCACCGCGTCGAGCCGGCTCATCACGGCGTACATCTGGTCGGGCCTGGCGAAGAACTCCTGGAAGCCCTTGATGCCGGCGGCGGCCATGTCGGCCGGCACGTCGCGGTCGAAGCCCTGCACGAGGTTGCCCTTGGCGTCGGTGAGCACCTTGTACGAGGCCAGGTCGAGCACCCTGCCGGCCACCGGCGCGAACTTGTTGGTGGGGAACGAGCCGATCGACTTGGCGAGCTTGGCGCTGGCAGCGCTGCTGGCGGCGAACTTCAGGAAGCGCCGCGCGTCGGCCTTGTTCTTCGCGCGGGAGGCCACCTGGAAGGTGTCGGTGGGCGCGGCCTCGGCGGCGGCCTGGCCACTGTCGATCAGCGGGAAGCGCTGGTAGTCGATGACCTGGCGCACGCCCTCGGGAAAGCTGGCGCTGACCACGGTGCCCATCAGCAACATGCCGGCCTTGCCCGCGTACAGCTGGGCCTCGGCGCCGTGCTCGTCGACGGCCAGCGCGTTCGGGTCGAAGCACTTGGCGTCGATCAGCTGCTTCCACATCGCGAAGGTGCGACGCACGTTGCTGTCGTTGTAGGTGGCCTTGCCATCCAGCAGTTGCTGGTGGTATTCGTAGCCGTTGGCGCGCATGTCGATGAAGTCGAACCACGCGGCCAGCGCCCAGCCGTCCCTGGCGCCGAGCGCGATCGGCGTGAAGCCGGCTTTGCGCAGCTTGGAGCACGCCGTCATGATGGCGCTGAGGTCGTGCGGTGCCTCGTGGATGCCCGCGCGTTCGAGCACGTCACGGCGCGTGAACAGGCCCCACGGATAGTACTGGTAGGGCAGCGCGTACTGGCGGCCGCCCACGGTGATGGCGGCGCTGGGGAAGGTGTTCCACCAGGTGTTGGCCTTCCAGATATCGCTCAGGTCGTCGAGCTGTCCGCGCTGCGCCATCATGCGCAGCTGGTCGCCGGCGAACCAGTTGAAGACGTCGGGTGCGTTGTCGGTATCGAGCGTGCTCGCCACGGCCTTGCGGTACGTGGGCGTGTCCTGGATCACCAGGTGGACGTCCACGTCGGGATTGGCGCTGCGGAAGTCCGCCACCAGCGTCTTGTAGGCCTCGCGCTGCGAGTTGTCCTCGGCGCCGAAGGCGATGTTGAGTACCCCGGCGAGTGCCGCGGTCGAACCCAGCCCCAAGGCCAACGCGGCCATCACGGCCGAAACGCTGCGAATCAACTTCATGGTTTTTCCCTTACCCCACCGACTGGCGCGATTATGTAAGGGATGTCAGGCATTCCCGGATAGGGTCTGACCTATGTAAGGCGACCCGCCCGTGACACTTCTCACGGGCGACCGGGTACTCAGGCGGTCGAAGGCATCACTTGGCCGTCGGCATCGCGAACTCGGCACCCTTGCCGATGCTCGCCGGCCAGCGCTGCATCACGCTCTTCTGCTTCGTGTAGAAGCGCACGCCCTCTTCGCCGTAGGCGTGCATGTCGCCGAACAGGCTCTTCTTCCAGCCGCCGAAACCGTGCCAGGCCATGGGCACCGGGATGGGCACGTTGATGCCCACCATGCCCACCTGGATGCGGCGCGCGAACTCGCGGGCCACGCCGCCGTCGC
>JACMOG010000410.1 GCA_014378125.1 Vitreoscilla sp.
GGTGCCGCCGCCGGAGGCGCCGCGCCTGGCTGCCGCCGACTTCGGCGCGGTCGAACCCACCGCCTCCGCCCGCCACATGGCCGACTGGGTGGTGACCCGGCGCGACAACGGCCGCATGCCCTTCATCGTGCTGGACAAGCGCGACGCGCGCCTGTACGTTTTCGAGGCCAGCGGCCGCCTCATCGACCAGACCCCGGTGCTGCTGGGCTCGGCCCACGGCGACGAAACCTACCCGGGTATCGGCGACGTGCCCATCGCCCAGGTCAAGCCGTACCAGCGCACCACCGCCGCCGGCCGCTTCGTCACCCGCCCGGGCCTGGATGCCGACCACACCGACGTCGTCTGGCTGGACTACGACGCCGCGCTGGCGATGCACCGCGTCATCAACAAGGTGAAGACCGAGCGACGCCTGCAGCGCCTGGCCTCGAACAATCCGAAGGTGCGTCGCATCTCGTGGGGCTGCATCAACATTCCGATCGAGTTCTTCGACAGCTACATCTCGCCCGTGTTCGGCAAGCGTTCCGGCGTCAGCTACGTGATTCCCGAGCGCAAGACCTTCGCCGCGGTGTTCGAGGACGGCAACGGCAATGCGCCCGCGGTCACCACGGCGTCGGCCGAGACGCTCGTTCCCAAGGACGTCGGGCAGCGCTGAGGCGCCGCGCGAACCGCCCCGTGGCACGCACGGATTCTTCCGCGTCGGTGTTCGCGCCGCGCCACGACATGACGCCCGCGCAGCAATGCCTGGCGCACCCCCGCGCGTTCGCGTGGCGCGTGTTGTGCGGCTTCCGCGACAACCAGGGCCTGCTGCTGGCCGGCGCCATCGCGTACTACGCGCTGCTTTCGATCGTGCCGCTGCTGATCCTCAGCGTGATCGCGCTGTCGCACGTGATCCCCGAGCACGAGTTGCTGGCCACCATCGGCCGCTACCTGGCGTGGCTGGTGCCCGGCCAGTCGAACGCGGTGGTGACCGAGCTGCGCGGCTTCCTCGACCACCGTGCCGTGGTGGGCTGGGTGCTGCTGCTGACGATGGTGTTCTTCAGCTCGCTGGCGTTCGCCGTGCTCGACAACGCGCTGTCGGTGATCTTCATGCACCGCATCGTCGAGCGCAAGCGCTCGCTGGTGATGAAGCTGCTGCTGCCCTACATCTACGTGGCCTGCCTCGCGCTGGGGCTGCTGCTGGTGACGCTGGTGGCAGGCGGCCTGGAGAACCTCGCGGAGTATTCGGTGAGCCTGTTCGGCCACGAGTTCTCGCTGGGCCGCTTCTCGCGCCTGCTGCTGTACCTGCTGGGCCTGGCCGGCGAGGTCGTGCTGCTCACGTCCATCTACGTGGTGATGCCCGCCGGCCGCCTCGACCTGCGCCACGCGCTGCTGGGCGCCGTCTCGGCCGTGCTGCTGTGGGAGCTGACGCGGCACGTGCTGGTCTGGTACTTCGCCACGCTGTCGCAGGTAGGCGTGGTGTACGGCTCGATGACCACCACCATCGTCGTGTTGCTGAGCCTGGAGCTCGGGGCGACGCTGGTGCTTCTGGGCGCGCAGGTGATCTCGGAGTATGAGCGGCTGGCCGCCGGCGCGCCGAAGCCGCCGCCCGCGGACCTGGTGCTGCACAAGCACTGAACCATCGTCCAGCTCTACAGGACGCGCGGAAGTCCATACGGTAAAAAATACCGATTCGGACGTTGTCGCGAAATCCCTTCGAGACAGTGGAAACCCGGAGTACTGGGGCCGACGCCGGGCAAATGTCACGCCGCTTCGCCTACATCTACGTAGGACTGGTCTGGCATGGAAACTGCACAGCAGTGGCGACGAGGGCGGGCCTGGAAAGACCTGCCGCTCGTCAGCGACCCTGGAGACCGACGCATGACGATCATGGAAAACCGCCCCGTGGCGGATAGCGCCGCCGAGATGCAGCAGCTGCTGGGCGGGCTCGTCCAGCTTCGCAAGGGTGATGCCGGCGTGCGCCTGCCGCTGCACTGGTCGGGCGTGGCGGGCCGGGTGGCGGACGCGTTCAACGACGTCGTCGAGCAGAACGCCAACATGGCCGAGGAGCTCTCGCGACTGCGCCAGATGGTGGGCAAGGAAGGCAAGCTCAAGCAGCGCGCGTCGTTGCGCGAGGCGCGCGGGTTCTGGGGCGAATCCATCGATTGCATCAACGCGCTGATCGACGATCTCGTGCATCCGACCAGCGAGGTGGCTCGCGTGATCGGCGCCGTCGCCCAGGGCGACCTGAGCAAGAGCATGGCCCTCGAGGTGGAAGGCCGGCCGCTGGAAGGCGAGTTCCTGCGCACCGCCAAGACCATCAACAAGATGGTCGACCAGCTCGGCAACTTCTCGGCCGAGGTCACGCGCGTGGCGCGCGAGGTGGGCACCGAGGGCAAGCTGGGCGGCCAGGCCACGGTCAAGGGCGTGGCGGGCACCTGGAAGGACCTCACCGACTCGGTGAACTCCATGGCCGGCAACCTCACCGACCAGGTCCGCAACATCGCCGACGTGACCACGGCGGTGGCCAAGGGCGACCTGTCCAAGAAGATCGACGTGGACGTCAAGGGCGAGTTCCTGACGGTGAAGAACACCATCAACACCATGGTCGACCAGCTGCGCTCGTTCGCCTCCGAGGTGACGCGAGTGGCGCGCGAGGTGGGCACCGAGGGCTCGCTCGGCGGCCAGGCGCGCGTCGAAGGGGTGTCGGGCACCTGGAAGGACCTGACCGACTCCGTGAACTCGATGGCCGGCAACCTCACGTCCCAGGTGCGCAACATCGCCGACGTGACCAAGGCCGTGGCCGCGGGCGACCTGTCCAAGAAGATCACCGTCGACGTCAAGGGCGAGATCCTGGAGCTGAAGAACACCGTCAACACGATGGTGGACCAGCTGCGCTCGTTCGCCGCGGAAGTGACGCGGGTGGCGCGCGAGGTGGGCACCGAGGGCCGGCTGGGCGGCCAGGCCGACGTGCAGGGCGTGTCGGGCACCTGGAAGGACCTGACCGACAACGTGAACTTCATGGCGGGCAATCTCACGTCGCAGGTGCGCGGCATCGCCAAGGTGGTGACCGCGGTGGCCGACGGCGACCTGAACCGCAAGCTCACCGTGGAGGCCAAGGGCGAGATCGCCGCGCTGGCCGACACCATCAACGGCATGACCGAGACGCTGGCCACCTTCGCCGACCAGGTGACCACGGTGGCGCGCGAGGTGGGCGTCGAGGGCAAGCTGGGCGGCCAGGCCAAGGTGCCGGGCGCGTCGGGCACCTGGAAGGCGCTGACCGAGAACGTCAACGAGCTCGCCGCCAACCTGACGACCCAGGTGCGCGCGATCGCCGAGGTGGCCACCGCGGTGACGCAGGGCGACCTGACGCGCTCGATCACCGTCGAGACGCAGGGCGAGGTCGCGTCGCTGAAGGACACGATCAACGAGATGATCCGCAACCTGAA
>JACMOG010000411.1 GCA_014378125.1 Vitreoscilla sp.
CGATCTCGGCCGGGTACACGTTGAAGCCGCCGGTGATGATCAGGTCCTTGCTGCGGCCGATCAGCGTGAGCACGCCGGCGGGGTCGAGCCGGCCCACGTCGCCGGTGCGGAACCAGCCGTCGGGGGTGAACTCCTCGCGCGTCTTCTCCGGCATCTGCCAGTAGCCGGCGAAGATGCTGGGCCCCGTCACCTCGGTGCCGCCGATCTCGCCGGTGGCGCACGCGCGGCCCTGGTCGTCGTGCACGCGCACGGACACGCCGGGCAACGCGGCGCCGACCGTGCCGCCCTGGCGCCCGCTTTCGGGGCGATACGGGTTCGACGTGATCATCACCGTCTCGCTCATGCCGTAGCGCTCCAGGATCGTGTGGCCGGTGCGCTCGCGCCAGGCGCCGAAGGTGTCGGCCAGCAGCGGCGCCGAGCCGCTCACGAACAGGCGCATCGTGCGGCACGCGGCGGCGTCGAGCGCGGGCTGCGCCAGCAGGCGCACGTACAGCGTGGGCACGCCCATGAACATCGTCGCGTCGGGCAGCCGCGCGATCGCGGCGAGCGGGTCGAAGCGGTGGAACCAGATCGTCTTCGCGCCGGCGCGCAACGCGCCGTGCAGCGCCACGAACAGGCCATGCACATGGAAGATGGGCAGCGCGTGGATCAGCACGTCGGCGTGGGCCTGCCATTGCCAGAAGGCGTGCAGCACGTCGGCGTTGGCGAACAGGTTGCCGTGCGTGAGCTGCGCGCCCTTGCTCCGGCCGGTGGTGCCGCTGGTGTAGATGATGACGGCGACGTCGTCGGCGGCGCTGGCCACGGTGTCGAACTCGTCGCCCATGCGCGCGGCGCGCTGCAGCAGGCTGCCGCTTCGGTCGTCGCCCAGCGTGAGCACCATGCGCGTGCCGCGCGCGAACGCGAGCCGGCTGACCCAGGTGAAGTTGCGCGGCGCGCACACCACCAGCGCGGGCTCGGCGTTCTCGATGAAGTACTCGACCTCGCTGGCCTGGTAGGCGGGGTTCAGCGGCACATAGACCAGGCCCGCGCGCAGCGTGGCCAGGTACAGCATCACGCATTCGACCGACTTGTCGGCGTGCACCAGCACGCGCGCGCCGGCCGGCAGCGTCAGGTCGGCGAACAGGTTGGCCATGCGCGCGCTGCCGCGCTCGAGGTCGGCCCAGGTGTAGTGCAGCGGCACGAACGCGGCGTGGGCGTCATGGCCGCCGGGAGCGTCGGCCGTCTCGATGGCGGTGGCGTCCAGGTCGGCCGGAAAGTGCGGGCGGAGGCGGGCGTAGAGGTTGGCGTTCTGCGACATGTCTCGTGTGTTTTCAAATGCTCGTCATCCTGCGCGAAGTCGCAGGATCCACTCGTTGGGCCGATATCGCCCTTCAGAACTTGGCCGGCCGCTTCTCGATGAACGCGGTGAGCCCTTCGCGGTGCTCCTCCGAATCGGCGTAGGCGTAGTGCGCCGCGCGGTCGCCGGGCTCGCTGAACGTGGGGCGGGCGAAGGCCCGCAACACGCGCTTGTTCAGGCGCATGGCCTGCGGCGACAGCCCGGCGATGTGCGTGGCCACGCGGCGCACCTCGTCCTCGAGCTTGTCGACGTCCATCACGCGGGTGACGACGCCGCGCTCGTGCGCCTCGGCGGCACCCATCAGGCGGGCCTCGATCAGCAGTTCACGCAGCAGCGTCTGGCCCACGATGTGCGACACGATCTCCACCTCGGCCGGCGCCATCGGGAAGCCGAGGCGGGCGATGGGCACGCCGAAGCGGCTGTTGGGCTCGCACAGGCGCAGGTCGCAGCAGGCGGCGATCTCCAGCCCGCCGCCGATGCAGGCGCCCTCGATGTGGGCGATCAGCGGCACGTCGCAGTCGAGCATCGCGTGCAGCGCGGGCGCCACGATGTCCTCGTGGTACGCGGCCAGCGACTCGGGCTCGAAACGGAACTGCGGGAACTCCTCGATGTCGGCGCCCGCCACGAACTCGCGGTCGGCGCCGCGCACCACGATCACGCGCGGCGGCTCGCAGGCGTGCTGCACGGCGTCGAAAACGGCGCGCAGCTCGCGCCACATCGACAGGCTCAGCGCGTTCATCTTGCCCGGATTGGAGATGCGCAGCGTGGCGATGCCGGCCGCGTCGGCCGGCTCGAGTCGGATGTGGGCGTCGGACATGGGCGACCTCGCGGCGTGGATGAAGCGAAGGGTCAGCGGTCGGAAGAGAGCGTCAGCACCGGTGCGGTGGATTTGCCCCAGATGAACACGGTATACACCTGGCCGGCGGTGAACGACTGGTTCACGAGTGTCGCGGGCGTCGTCGCGATGGAGACGGGCAGCACTGTCGACGTGCCGACGGTGGCCACCAACGTCACGTACGGCGACGCAACGCCAAGCGTGGCGTTGCCCAGCGAATGCGCGTCGACGGTGGCCGACACCGGGCCCGTGCCGCCATTGACGCCATTGATGACGCGCGCCTTCACGGTCTGCGTGGTGCTGGTCGACGGCGTGTTGTCGTCCTTGATCAGCGTGGCGACGGGATTGCTTGCGCTTCCGGTGACCAGCAGCGTGTAGTCGCTGCCGGCGACGGCGTTGGGCAGGGTGAAGCCACTGGCGGTGTTGCCGTCGACCGTGATCGACGTTGTCAGCGCGCCGCTCGCGATGGTGACGTAGCTGCCGACGGATGGCGAGGCCGCCAGTGTCGCCAGGTCGGTTCCGTTGATGGTGACGGTCACCAGGCCGCCGGTGTTGCCCACGGTGGCGTCCGCCGCGACGCGAACGCGTGCCAGCGTACTGGTGTACGGCGTCAAGCTTCCCTGCTGGTCGAGCACTGCGCCGTTCAACAGCACGCCGCCGGCGGTGTGCGTGAGGATCAGGGTGGCGATCTCCTGGCTCTTCAACGTGAGCTGGGGAATGTCGAGCAGCAGCGTGGCGGTGTCGCCGGTCGCGAACACGCACACGTTCCACTGGGTGCCTCCCGTCAACTGGCTGTAGGCGGTCTGCAGCCCGGTGACGCCGGACGCGAACGGCGTGTCGGTGACGTCCAGCGCGTCGCACGTGTGGTTGGACAGGTAGACGTCGACGCGGGGCTCCTCGCCGGAGGCTGCGTTGAAGACGCGCAGCTTGGCGGTGCCGGAGGCAGGGCTGTCTTCCTCGTCAGAAAGGAACGTGGCGGTCGCCTTGCCGCCGGTCAGCGCGGTGACGATCGAGAAGCGATCGGTCTTGGTCACCGTGCCGATCGTGGTGGCGGCCGTGCCCGCGCCGCTGCTGCTCTTGATGTTGAACGTGTAGCTGCCCCTGTCGAGGCCCGTGTACCCGCTGGCGGCGCCGGCAGCGGTGCCGCCGACGACCTTGTCGTTGCTGCCGTCGCTGGCCTGCTTGTACAGATCCAGGCTGGTGTATTCGGTGGTCGCATTGATGATGCGAACGAAACCCTGCTGGGCGTTGTCGTCGCCTCAGCCGCTCAACAGCGGCAGGCACAGTGCGGCCGCCAGGGCGGCCCAAGTCTTCAAGCGCATCGTCTACTCCGTGAATGTCTTTTCGTCAGTGTACGGCGGCCCCGGGGGACGAGCCGGATGCCTGCTCGACAGCATCAGACGTCGGCGAAATTCACCGGCAGCCCGGGCACGTCGACGCGGCACTGGAGCACGTGGCCGGCCCAGGGCTGGGCGGCGAGCTCGGCTTCGGGGCGCTTCTCGCGCGAGGTGGTCACGTAGAGCGTGCGCAGGTCGTCGTCGCCGAAGCACGGCATCGTGGGGCAGCGCACCGGCAGGGCCACCGACTGCAGCAGCTCGCCATCGGGCGAGAAGCGCGCCAGGCGCTGGCCCTCGAAGCACGCCGCCCAGTAGCAGCCCTCGGCGTCGACCGCGCCGCCGTCGGGGCGGCCGCCGTAGGTCTCCAGCGGCGCGCCGTCCTGCTTGGGCGGGAAGCTGGCGAACACGCGGCGGCGCGACAGGTTGCCGGCCTGCGGGTCGAAGTCGAACGCGAACACGGTGCTGAGCTTGGTGTCCGTCCAGTACATCGTGTGGCCGTCGGGGCTCCAGGCCAGGCCGTTGCTGTTGGCCACGTCGTCCAGCAGGCGATCCAGGCTGTGCGGCGTGAGGCAGTACAGCGAGCCCTTGGGCAGGCGCTCCTCGTGGATCGTGCCGACCCAGAAGCGGCCCTGCGGATCGGCCTTGCCGTCGTTGAAGCGCAGCTTCTTCACGTCGTAGGGCGCCCTCAGGATGCGCTGGCTCTCGCCCGCCTTCACGTCGAAGTGGAACAGGCCGTCGCGCCGCGCCATCAGCACGCCGCCGTCGGGGCGCGGCGCGATGCTGCACACCTCGGTTGGAAACGTCCACTGGTCATGTATCAGCGTGGCCGGCACGTAGCGATTGAGCTGGTGGCCCGGGATGTCCACCCAGTAGAGCGCCTGCTCGCTCGGGTGCCAGAACGGCGATTCGCCGCCGATGGAGGCGGGCACGGGGATGGGCGTGAAGTCGAAGGTGGACATGGACTGCCTGATGCGCGGTGGCGGACGATGCCCGATCCTAACGGCGTCCCGCGACGAAACCGCGCTGCCGCACGAACTCTGCCAGGCGTCGCCCGGATGTCCGCTTCGGCTGGCGCATCCCGTACATCGACTCAGGGGGTTCGCGATCGTCGTGCGCCCATTGCCGACCCGGAGCAACTCTTCGTGGACCTGGATCTTCTCGAGGGACTGTTCTTCAAGTGGGCCGGGCTGCTCGTGCTCATCGTCGTGGGCGCGCTGGTGCTGCGCGCGCGAACCCGGCAGCAAACGCCGTCCAACGTGCCGCCACCGCCCGACGCGGCCTGGCTGGTGCTGATGCGCGACGGGCTCATCTCCGACAACATGTCCCTTCGCGCGGACGTCGACGGCGAGCGCGTGGCGGTGCTGAAGTCGAGGCGCCACGCCGTCATCGCGTTGCGGCCCGGCACGCACGTCCTGAACACCAACGTGCTGCACGCCCTCGTGCGGGCCGCCGACGTGAGCTTCGACGTGGTGCCCGGCGAGGTGGTGGTCTACCGGCTGCGTCCGCCGTTCCTGAAGCGCCCGGGTGCGGAGCGCGTGACGGACGTGGCCGCCGCGCGCGCCACGATCGCGACGCTGAAGTCGGCGACGCCCGGCGTGCTGCTGCCGGACGTGCGCACCGACGTCACATCTTCTTGAGCAACTCCACCGATTGCTTCGGGTCCAGGTTGTGGCGACGGCCGTCCTCGCTGGGCGTGGAGCCGGCGATCATCAGCTTGATCACCTGTTGCGGCGTCAGCTTGGGATCGAGCGCCAGCAGCTTGGCCGCCAGGTTGGTGGCGTTGGGCGACGCCATCGACGTGCCCGAGAAGCGCACCAGCGCGCCGCCCGGCAGCGTCGACTCCACCTGGTAGCCGTTGGCGTCCACCAGCACCGTGTCGCCGTAGCTGGTGAAGCTGGCCTCGTCGCCGGCCTGGTCGACGGCGCCCACGGTGAGCAGGTTGGGCAGCTTCAGCGAGGCGGGGATGCTCTCGTCGAAGCTGCTGTTGGCGTCGGCGTTGCCGGCCGCGCAGATGAACAGCACGTCGGGCGCGCTCTTCATCGCCTCGTACAGGCCATCGTGCTCGATGGTGTAGAGCTTGCGCGCGATCTGCTTGCGGTCGGTGGCGTCCTTGCCGATGCCGTTCTTCTCGAGGGCGTCCTCGAACCCGGCCGGGTTGCCGCCCCAGCTCATGTTGACCACGCGCACGCCGTGCTCGCGGAACCAGGCCACGGTGGCCATCTGGCTGGCCACCGCGGCGCGGCTCAGGGCCTCGGTGGGCGCCTCGGGCACGTGGCGGTAGTCGAACGTGATGCGCGAGTAGGCCAGGCGGATGGCCGGGTTGCCGCGCGCGGCGATGCCGGTGACGTGCGTGCCGTGCGAGTAGTTGCCGTACAGGCTCAGCTCCTCGAAGAAGGCCGACGCCTGCGTCGGCGTCATGCTGGCGAGCAGCTTCTTCAGGTTGTCGGCCTCGGGGCTGTCGATGGACAGCTGCAGGTCGGACAGGCCCTTGAGGTTGTCGCGCATGCCGGGATAGCGCTTGGCCTGCGCGGGCGTCAGCGGCATCAGCATGCCGTGCGTGGGGCGCGACTCGAGGTCGAACGCGAGGCCGTGCGGGTCGGTCTTCGCCTGGGGATGCTTGTCGGTGTAGAGCTTGCCGGGAAACAGCTTGAGGTCGGAACCCGAGTCCCAGATGGCCACGGTCACCGGCGTGAGCTTGTCGGCCGCGGTGAGCGTCACGTCGCGCGCGGCCCAGATGTCGGCCTTCTGCACGTCGTGCGCGGCCACGTCGGCGCTCAGCAGCGCCACGGTGGCGGCCTTGAGCGGGATCACCTGCTTCAGCGCCACGCGCGAGCTGATGAGCCCGCGTGCCATGTCGCTGCTGACCTCGTGCGAACGCGTGACCGCGGGTTCGATGTTGCCCTGGATGCTGCCCAGCACCACCGACTCGCCCACGATCTGCGCGCTGCTCTTGGCTTCCTTCACGCGGTTGCCCACCACCGCCCACGGCAGCGGCGCCAGGGCGTCGGCGTAGCTCTTGGCGTAGAGACGCTCGAACTCGGGGCCGCTGTACACGCCGGTGGCCATGTGCGCCTTGATCACGGCCTCGCTGCGCAGTCCGCTGAGGGGCTTGGCGTCCGGCTTGTCCTCCAGCGCGCGGATCTGCGCGATGGTGTCGAGCGCCGCCTGGTCTTCGGTGCCGGACAGCATCTGCAGGAACAGGCGCGTGGTGAGCAGCGCGCGCACCTCGCCATGATCCTGGATGTCGTACTGGGCCAGCGTGCCGTCGACGTCGGCGCGCACCTTCGCGGCGAACGCGCCGAACGTCTGGTCGTCGGCCTTCACCAGGTCGGTGGCCGTGCCGGTGACCGGGTAGGTGTAGCGCGGCAGGTCGTCGAGCGTGTTGACCGTCTTCTTCGCCGGGGCCTGGGCCGACGCATTGGACATCAGCAGGAGCGCGGCGGACAGCGCCAGCACCAGGGGACGAAGCACAAGGGAGGAACGGTTCATGTCGTCGCTTTCCGGTTCAGTTCAGGAGACGGCCGGACCACGTGATGCGCGGGGGCCGATGCGCAGTGGCCGCGCGGCATGGGCGCGGACCGGGAACATCGTATCCGCTGCGGCGCCCCCGGGCCATCGGTTGCAGTGCGCGCTAGGGCCGGCGCTTCCAGGCCCACCACATGTAGTGATACTGGCGCGCCTCGACGTCCCAGATCGCTGCACATGCGGTACAGCGGCACACCGAACTCCACTCGGCGAGGTTCTCGCCCTCCACCACCACAGACCCGGCCTTGGCCTCGCGGTCGGGGTCGTACAGGTCGTCCTGGGAATACAGCGCGCAGAGGCACTCGTTCGAGCTCGCGAAGAAGCGCAGCTTGCGGCAGGCGAACTCGAGATGGCTGGCGTTGGGGCGCATCATGCCGCCCAGGGCGACGCCGCGCGAACGTTCCTCGATCAGGTCGACCGACTCGGCCAGCTGGGCAAGTTCGACGGGGTCGCGCAGGTGCCGGACGGCGCCGGAGGCGGACCAGATGCGGGTGGGATCTCCGGAGAGGAAGTCGTCGAGCAGGCTCACGGACGCGCGTGGACGGCATGATTGCCGTCGATGTCGACCGCGAAACGCCCACCATCCTCGTTGTCGACGAAGATCTGGTGGCCGTCCGGCGACAGCGCCAGGGCGGTGAAGAAAACGTCCTGCACGTCGCCTTCGAGGTGCGGATTGACCTTGATCACGTAGACGCGCACGCGCCACAGCAACTCGTCGGTGTCGCCCTTGTAGGCGGCGAGATACCCCAGGCGTTGGCCGCCGTCGGCGTCCTTGCGCGACAGCCGGGCCTGCTCGT
Source organism: Vitreoscilla sp. (assembly GCA_014378125.1). Next base: position 7,831 of record JACMOG010000411.1, read on the forward strand.
AGCGCACGTCGCCAACTCGAACGGCGGGCACCTTGGGTGCGCCGGCGCGCTTTGCCGAAACAGGGGGCAAGGGAAGGTCTTGGCTCATGGGATTCTCCTGGCTTGCCGAAGCCCGCGCGGCGCAGGCGGCGAGGCCCAGGCACACGCCGGCAAGCGCGAATCTGACGAAGGCGGGCGGCATGGCCTCAGCCTACCATCCGGCCATCGCGGCGTTGATCTGAGAGGGGGTGAGCGCGCCGGCGCAATCGGCGCAGAAACAGGACTCGTCCTTGTCGGTCAGTCGCGCCCGCAGGTTAGGCAGGTTGCCCTTGGACGGCCGCCGCGAAGACGGACCGATTCGCGCGCTACGCCGCCCGCGGCCCGAACCCCTTCCACGCGAACGGCATGGCCAGCAACGCGCACGCGCCCAGCGCCAGCCCGGAGCCCAGGCCGCCGAGCCGCGTGAGCATGGTGCCCGCGAGCGCGGTGCCGATGAACGCCGCCGCGAAGGTGACGACGATGCTGCGCGACAGCAGCGAGCCGTCGCTGTCCAGGCTCGAGATGCGCGAGGTGAGGAAGGGCGTGGCCGCGTAATAGGCGAAGGACACGAGCAACTGCGCGGCGAAGAAGTCGGCCCCGCCGTGCACCAGGAAGAACCACAGGGCGGCGCCGCCCATGAGCAGTTGCGCGCCCCACAGGATGGGCAGGCGCAGCTCGTGGCTGCGGCGGTGCGACGCGGCCAGCGCGCCCACCGTGCTCAGCAGCGACACGAGCGCCAGCAACGGCCCGATGCGCTCCGGCGCGAGGCCGATCTGGTGGCCGACCACGTCGGCCAGCGCCCATTGCGCGGACAGCACGCTGTAGATCAGGATCATCACGGCCCAGATGGGCACGAGCACGCCCCAGCGATGGGTTCGCTTCGGCGCCGCGACCGCCGAGGCCAGGTGCACGGCGTCCGCGCCCGCCGCCGCCGAGGGCCACGCCACGAGGGCGAAGCATGCGGCCACCACCACGAACACCCAGCGCGTGACGAACGCCTCCGGCATCGCGTAGGCCGCCACCAGCAGCGCGCAGTCGATGACGCCCGAGACCAGGATGATGACGCCCCACGCGCGCTCGGCCGCCGCGCGGTTGGACAGGCTGGCCGCCACCACGACGAACAGCACGCCCTCGAACAGGCCCGTGACCAACCGCGCGCCGCCTACCGCGGCCAGGCTGGGCATCCACGCACCCGTGGCCTGCGCCAGCAGCGTGCCCAGCGTGGCGATCCATGCCAGTCGGCGCGGTGCGCGCGCGATCCAGCGCGGGAACACGGCGCAGCTGATGGCGATGCCGGCGATCTCGAGCGCGGCGAAGCCCGTGGCGGCGTCCTCGCCCACGCCGAAGCGGCGCATCAGCGCGCCCACGATCAGCGGCATCAGGATGGTGCCGTTGGTGGCCAGCGCGTAGGCGCACGACAGGCGCAACAGCGCCGCCAGCGACAGGTCGGGGCGGGCGGCGTGAACGGTGGGGGGCGGAAATGGTTCCATCTTGAATAGCGACAGTGTCATCCTGCGCGCA
>JACMOG010000412.1 GCA_014378125.1 Vitreoscilla sp.
CGGCCCCGCCCGCCACCCGCGACCCGCCCCCTCCGACAACCACCCACGCCCTGCCCGACTACCCGCCCCTGCCCGCCCCCGCCCTGCCCGGCGCCCCGCCGCCCGCCCGCGCCTTCGCCGCCAGCCTGGCCCGCGGCGTCAACTTCGGCAACATGCTCGACGCCCCCACCGAAGGCGCCTGGGGCCTGCGGGTGGACGACCGCACCATCGCGCTCGTGGGCGCCCCCAACGACATCCGCAGCGTGCGCCTGCCGGTGCGCTGGAGCAACCACGCCTCGGCCGACGCGCAGGCGCGCATCGACCCCGCGTTCATGGCACGCGTGGACGACGTGGTGCAACGCCTGCTCGCGCGCGGCGTGCCGGTGGTGCTGGACATGCACCACTACCGCCAGCTCGACGGCGACGCGCTCGACACCGGCGACTCCGCGGTGGCCGACGCCGTGGTCGATCGGCGCTTTTTCGCAATGTGGAAACAGATCGCCGAGCACTTCCGCGACGCGCCAGCGACGCTGGCCTTCGAGCTGTACAACGAGCCGCATGGCCGGCTCACCGAGCACTGGAACGACTATTTGTCGCGCGGCGTGCGCCTGGTGCGCCAGAGCAATCCGCAGCGCGTGATCGTTGTCGGCCCCACGCAATGGAATTCCGCGCGTGGCCTGCCCACGTTCTCGATGCCGCCCGACGCCAACCTCGTGCTCACCATCCATCACTACGACCCGTTCACGTTCACGCACCAGGGCGCGCCGTGGATCACCCCGGCGATGCCCACCGGGGTATCCTGCTGCTCGGCGCAGCAGCTGGCCGACATCCGTGGCCCGCTCGACACGGCCCGCCAATGGGGCGCCGCCAAGGGCTACCCAGTCTTCGTGGGCGAGTTCGGCGCCTTCGAGACGGTGGCCGCGGCCGACCGCCTGCGCTACACGCGCCGGATCCGCGACGAGATGGAACAGCGCGGCATGACGTGGACGTACTGGGAGCTGGCCGGCGGCTTCGGGTTCTACGATCCGGTGGCCGGCGCGGTGCGCGGCGACGGGTTGGAGCAAGCCTTGTTCGGACCCTGAGCAATACGACACGCGGCGCGCAAGGACATGCGCCGCGGGCGCAACGCGACGGCGTAGCATGGGACGAACTCTTCCCCATCCTCGATGCCGGACGCCGCGATCACTCTCGCCGAAACGCCCACGACCCGAGCGCACCGCCACGCCGCGCTGATCGTCTGCCTGGCGTTCGCCGGCACCACGATACTGGCGGGGCCCTTCGCGGCAGGCGACTGGCCCAACGTGCCGGCCTTCTTCCCCGCCTACCAGACGCTCACGGCGTTCTGCTACGCGCTCACCGCCTGGCAGCTGTTCGGCGACTACCGCCACGGCGGGCGGCCGTCCACGCTGGTGCTGGCGTCCGGCGCGCTGTGGACGGCGCTGATCCTCGTCGCCCAGCTGCTGTCCGCCCCGGGGGTCACCGGCCCGCAGCGCCTGATCGGCGGCGACCAGACCACCATCCACCTGTGGATGTGGTGGCACCTGGGGCCGCCGTTGTTCGCGCTGGCCTTCGCGTTCGTGCAGCGGCGCTTCCCCGGCCGGCCTTCCGACGCCGACGAGCGCCGCACGCTGTCCACCCTCACCTTCGCGGCCGCGGCGTTCTCGTTCTTCGGCGTGCTGATGCTGGTCACCCACTTCCACGACGACCTGCCGGTGCTGAACCACGGCGACGACTTCTCGCCGATCGTGAGCACCGGCGTGGCGCCCTTCGTCACGCTGCTGAGCGCGGCGGCCGCGGCGGCGGTCTGGCGGGTCACGCGGGGCCGCACGGTGCTGTCGCTGTGGCTGGTGGTGTCGCTGGTGGCGCTGGTGTTCGACAACCTCGTCAC
>JACMOG010000413.1 GCA_014378125.1 Vitreoscilla sp.
AGGCCTTCCAGCACGGTCGTGAAGCGCTCGTGCGAGGCCGACAGCTGGTCGCGCACGCGCTTGGCCTCGGTGATGTTGGTGACCGAGGTCATCCAGCCAGTCTGCACGCCCTTGGCGTCCATCAGCGGCGACACGTACATGCGCGCGTCGAAGATCGAGCCGTCCTTGCGCATGATCTTCACCTCGATGCCGCCGGCCGGGCTGCGGCCCTGCAGCTCCTGCTGCAGCAGGCGCGCGTTCTCCTCGATGCGGTCGTGCGGCCAGTGCGGGAACGGCGGCAGCCGGCCCACCAGCTCGTTGTCGGAGAAGCCCGTCATCGCGCAGAAGGCCGGGTTCACGTAGGTGATGCGGCCCTCCATGTCCATGGCGCGCATGCCGGTGAGCATGGAGTTCTCCATCGCGCGCCGGAAGTTGGTCTCGTGCACCAGCGCGGCCTGGATCTGCGCGCGCCGGCGCACGTGGCGCCAGGTGCCCAGCAGCATCCACACGGTGAGGCCCGACAGCGCCAGCACCATCCAGAACAGCGAGTTGGCCAGCAGGCCGGTGGACGTGCGGTAGCCCAGCCCGCGCAGGATCAGGCCGTTGGACGCCGGCGCCAGCGGGGCCTCGAACGCGATCGACGGCACCGCCGACGGACGCCCCGGCATCGAGGTGATGGTGCTGGCCAGCAGCTCCTCGTGCTCGTCGAGCACCTCGATGGCGCGCCGCTTGGTCACCTCCTCGGGCACCGCGTGGCGCAGCAGCGCCTCGATGGAGTACTCGGCCACCAGCGTGCCCACGAAGGCGGTGTGCGACAGCAGCGGGATCTGCACCTGGAACACCGCGGTGCCGTCCACGTCGATGAACGGCTTCGAGAACTGCGGCACGTGCGTGTTGCGCGCCGCGGTGAACGCCGCCTCGGACGCGCTGTTGGCGCCCAGGCGCGGCAACGACGGATCCTCCGCGCTGTTGCGCAGGCTGGCGGCGCCGCGAAAGATCGAGCCGAGGAACGTGGCGCGCGGCGTGCGGTCGGCGCTCAGCCAGATCACCTGCGTCAGCTCGGGCCGGGCCGGGGCGAAGCTGGCGGTCTGCGTGAAGAAGGTGTCGGTGTCGACGTCGTGCGCCAGGATGTCGCGCGTCAGGCGCACCATCAGCTCCTGGTCTTCGCTCAGGCGCGAGCGGATCTGCTGCTGCGCCACCTCGGTGTCGCGCCGCACCGCGTCGGTGGCGCGCTCGATCTCCTCGTTGCGCAGCGTCCAGAAGGCGGCCACGATGGCCGCCAGGAACAACAGCACGGACACCAGCGGGCCCAGGGTGGCGAAGCGATCCTGGCGCGAGGGCGACTGGCGGCGCCACCAGCGGCCGAAGACGCGCTGCGTCCATGACGGTGACGGGGTCGAGCCGGACTCGGTGGCGGGTTCCATCCGGGCATTATCGAGGGACGGCGGGCCCCGAAAGCACATGCTGCGCCGCAGCGAAATATCACAATATGAAACTCGCTGCCGCCATTTGAAATTGCCCAGGGGTTGTGCGAAACTGCGCCCGTTCAGTTTTCAGACCACCCGCATAACAAGCAGGAGACAAGGCATGTCCGCGATTCCCAACGCCTTCCCGGGCGCCGCCGCCAACGATGGCGATGCGCAGGAAACCCGTGAATGGACCGACGCGCTGTCGGCCGTCATCGCCGTGGAGGGCCGTGAACGTGGCCACTTCCTGATCGAGCAATTGCTGGATCACGCCCGCCAGCAGGGCATCGACCTGCCGTTCTCGGCCAACATCGCGTAC
>JACMOG010000414.1 GCA_014378125.1 Vitreoscilla sp.
CCGACCCACCTGGCGCGCGGCCATCGCGGCCAGCACCACGTGCGACCAGGCCGAGCCCTTGCCGCCGAACGCGCCGCCCACGAACGACGAGCGCACGTGGACGAGATCGGGCGAGATCCGGCCTCGATGTCACCCCGGTTGGTGTCGGGCGGCCCGTTGTTGACCTTGTCCGGCGCATACGCGTTGGCGCGCTCCGCCTCGAAGTCCAGGCGAGCGGCGTCGCGCGCGTACGTGACGCGCACCAACGCGGCCGCGCCCAGGGCCTGCGCGAAGGTCTCGGCCACCACCACGGCGACGGGCTGGTTGCTGTAGGCCACGCGGTCGTCCTGCAGCAGCGACAGCACGCGGCCATCGGGCGGATGCACGGCAGCCTTGCCTGCCTGGGGCAGCCGCATCGCGTTGGCGTGGCTGATCACCGCCACGACGCCTGGCGCACGCTCCGCTGCCGCCGAGTCGATGCGCGCGACGCGGCCGCTCGCGATGCTGCTGGTGACGAGCACGGCGTGGACCATGTGCGGCAAGGCCAGGTCGCCGGTGTAGTGGGCCTGGCCGCAGACCTTCAGCGGACCGCCGACGCGATCCAGCGGCGTGCCAATGGACGTCATGCGAGGCCTCTCGCCGTCTGCAGCGCGCGGACGATCGCGCGGCGCGCCAGGGGCAGCTTGAATCCGTTCTGGCTCGCGGGATGCGCGCCTTGAAGAAGCAGGTCGGCGGCCGCGCCAAAGGCCGCCGCATCGGGCGCGCGCCCCACCAGCAGCGCCTCGGCCTCGGGCCGGCGCCAGGGCTTGTGGGCCACGCCGCCGAGGGCCAGCGCGGCGTCGCGCACCAAGCCGTCGCGCACGTCGAGGGCCGCGGCCACCGACACCAGCGCGAACGCGTAGCTCGCGCGATCGCGCACCTTCAGGTAGTGGGCGCGCTCGGCGAACCCGCCGGGCGGCAGGTCGACGCCCAGGATCAGCTCGCCGGCGGCCAGCGTGGTGTCGCGCTGCGGGGCGTCGCCGGGCAGGCGGTGGAACTGCTCGAACGGGATCGCGCGTTCCCCGCGCGGGCCACGCACGCGCACGCTGGCGCGCAGGGCTGCGAGCGCCACGCACATGTCGGACGGATGCGTGGCGATGCACGCCGCGCTGGTGCCCAGGATCGCGTGGTTGCGGTTGATGCCCTCCAGCGCGTCGCAGCCGCTGCCCGGCATGCGCTTGTTGCAGTGCTCGAAGGCCGTGTCGTAGAAGTACGGGCAGCGCGTGCGCTGCAGCAGGTTGCCGCCCACGGTGGCCATGTTGCGCAGTTGCGCCGACGCGCCGGCCAGCAGCGCCTGGCTCAGCAGCGGCCAGCGGGTGCGGATCAGCGGATGGTTGGCGACGTCGCTGTTGCGCGCCGCCGCGCCGATGTGCACGCCGCCATCGGCCGTGGCCACGATGTCGGCCAGCGGCAGCCGGCTCACGTCCACCAGCATCAACGGCTGCACCACGCCGCCTTTGGCCAGGTCGATCAGGTTGGTGCCGCCACCCAGGAAGTGCGCGCCGGGCGCCATGCCCGCACGGACGGCGTCGTCGACGCTTTGCGCGCGGTGGTACGAGAACGGCGTCATGCCAGGCCCTCCCCGCGCGCGACGATGCGCACCGCCCGCACGATGTTGGCGTAGGCGCCGCAGCGGCAGAGGTTGCCGCTCATGCGTTCGCGGATCTCTTCGTCGTTGAGCATGGACGCGCCCTGCCGCCGCACGTCGGGCGTCACGGCGCTGCAGTCGCCGCGTCGCAGTTCCTCCATCAGCGCCACGCCCGAGCACACCTGGCCCGGCGTGCAATAGCCGCACTGGAACGCGTCCTCGGCCACGAACGCGGCCTGCAACGGATGCAGCCGACCTGGCTGGCCGATGCCCTCGCGGCCGCGACGGATGGATCGTTGGACATGGCGAGCGGTGGCGAAGCCGGCGTTGCAACCCCGATGGGGCGGCAATCGGCGTGCGTGACCGAGCCGGTTTACACGCGCCTTACGTGCGTCGAGCGCTACGGCGCTCGAAGCGCCTCAGGCGGTCTCGCCCTGCTCGCCGGTGCCGCCGGCCGACGCCGACGCCGTCTTGCGGCGGCCGCGCTCACCGAAGCGGCCGGCCGGCGCCGTGAGCGCCTGTTCGAGCAGCGAGCCCCACTGGGCCTGGGTTTCGCGCGTGGCCACCAGGCTCTCGAACTCGGGGCCGGAGCGCACCGGGAAACGGTCGACCGCTCGCTGATCCTTCTGCGCGAAGTGCACCGTGATGCGCTTGACCGTGGCCTGGTAGATCTGCGACACGCGCGAAGTGCTGACGCCCAGCGACTCGGCCACCTCTTCGGTGCTCATGCCGATGCCCATGTAAGCGTCAATGACCTGGCGCTCGCGCTCGGGCAGCGTGGCGAAGAACTTTTCCAGCCGGCGCAGCAGGATGGCGGTGTCGACGCGCGCCTCGACCTCGTCGCTGGCCGTGGCCGCGTGGCCTTGCGGGGTGTAGTGGTCGCCGTCGTCGTCCTCGTCGCTGAGGCTTTGCGTCTGGGCGGTGGAAGCGGCCTGCTCCAGTTCGGCGATCTCGGAGACCTCGATGCCGCACACCGCGCTGAGCTCGGTGAGCGTAGGCGACTGGTCGTGCCCCTGCATCCAGCGTTCGCGGGCGATCTGGATCACCTTGAACTTGCGGCGTTGCGAGCGGCTGAGCTGGTCCATCTGGCGCAGCTCGTCGAGCATGGCGCCCTTGACACGCAGCTGCGCGTAGCGCAGGAAGGCCTGGCGGCCCTCCTCGCTGTCGGGATCGCCTTCCCACTGGAAATTCATTGCCGCCTGCGCCACCCCGATGAGCCCGGCCTGGATCAGGTCGGCCTTCTCGACGTTGGCCGGCAACCGCCGCGACAACGCGCTGGCTTGCTTGCGCACCCACGATTCATGGCGCGCGATCAGTGACGACGGAACACCCTGCATGGAAATCATGCAGCCATGATAGGCAGACAATCGCCCGACCATGGCGATCTTTTCCGCGATTGCGGGGTCAAAACCCGTGAAGCATTGGGGGTGTGTGCGTTTTTTGCGGTCCGTCGCCGGGCCGAAGGTTCAAATCTCGGCCCTGTCCCGGGTCAACGGCGTCCGAGCGGGCCGGCGGATGGGCACAAACCCTCGGGCCGACGCTCAGGCCCAGTCGGGTCCCGCCGCCTGCATTGGGATGGCCCCCG
>JACMOG010000415.1 GCA_014378125.1 Vitreoscilla sp.
CCCTGTTCTGGTGGGGCATCTGGCTGGTCGCGCTGGGCGCCGGCGGCCTGCCCGCCGCGTGGACGGTGATCTCGCCGCTGCTGATGACGGTGCTGTTGCTGAAGGTGTCGGGCGTGGCGCTGCTGGAGAAGGACATCGGCGAGCGGCGTCCCGCCTATCGCGACTACATCGCGCGAACCAACGCGTTCATCCCGGGGCCGCCGCGGCGGCAGGAAGGCCAGCCATGAAGCGTCGTCTCCTCGTCGCCGCCGTCCTCGCGGGCGCCTCTCTCGGCGCGCAGGCCGATGACGGCACGCGAACCTATGCGTTCAAGGCCTTCCTCGACGACAAGCCCATCGGCGAGCACCGCTTCACCGTGGTCACGGAGGGTGCCACGCGCAAGGTCACCAGCGAGGCCGACTTCACGGTGAAGTTCATGGGCTTCAACGCGTTCCACTACCACCATCACGCCGACGAGCAATGGAGCGGCGAGTGCCTGGCAGGCCTGCAGTCCACCACCGACGACGACGGCAAGCCGGCCAGCGTGAAGCTGGTGAAGACGGGCGACGCCAACGAGATCGCCACCAACGCGGGCAAGCGGTCGGAACCCGGCTGCCTGATGACCTATGCGTACTGGAACCCGGCGATGCGCGAACAGAAGCGCCTGCTCAATCCGCAGACGGGCAAGGTCGACGCCGTCAGCGTGACGCGCCTGGCCAGCGGCAACATCCCGGTGGGCGGCAAGGACGTCGCCGCCACCGACTGGCGCACCACCGGCGGCGAGTCGCCGATCGACGTGTGGGTGTCGGCCAGCGGCGACTGGGTGGGACTCGATTCCCTGGTGAGCAACGGCAAGCACAGGCTTACTTATCGGCTGCCGTGAGTGACGGTCATCCTGCGCGCAATCGCAGGATCCACGCGAATCACGGAACTGCCCGGCAGGCGTGGATTCCGCGACTGCGCGCGGAATGACGAGGCTTTGGATGGATTCGGCGACTATGCGCGGAATCACGTGGCTTTGGCCGCCCGATACTGCCCGGGCGTCACGCCCCAGGCCGCCTTGAAGCGCCGCACCAGGTGACTGGCGCTGGCGTGGCCCGTGGCGCGCGCCACCTCTTCCAGCGACGGCCCCGGATGCGCCCGCAGCAGCGCGGCGGCGCGCTCGATGCGGCGTGCCACGATCCACTCGTGCGGCGCCACGCCGAACGACGCGCGGAACATGTGCGCGAAGTGCGCCTCGGACAGCGCGCAGAACGCGGCCATCTCGCCCACGCTCACCGGCTGCTCGAGCCTTGCTTGCAGCCAGTCGACCAGGCGGCGTCGCAGCGCCGGCGCGATCCCGCCGCGCAGCCCGCCGCGCGGCGCGCGTCCCGCGTGGCGCGCGAGCACGTGCGCGAGGGCGGCGTGGCCCAGCTCGTTGGCGGCGATGCGCGCGCCGGTGTCGCTCCAGTCGAGCGCCGCCAGCCGAGCCAGCCGGGCGACGAGTTCGGGATCGTCGGCGAAGTTGAGCTCGGGCAGCCGCACCTCGCGCGGCTCGCGGTCGAGCAGGCGCATCGCCAGCGGGCCCAGTTGCTCGGGCGCGAAGTACAGGTGCAGGAAGGTCTGTTCGGTGCCCACCACCCAGTTGACCTCGTGGCCGGCCGGCATCAGGCACAGCTTGCCCGGCGCGCCGCGCTCGCCCGGCGCGTCCTCGCGGTAGGTGCCGTGGCCGCCGTCCAGGTACAGCGACAGCGTGTGGTGGCCCGGCAGGTAGCGCGTGGCGTCGAAGCTGTTCGACCACTGCGCCACGCTCATGCCGTCGCCCAGCGAGGCGCGCCGGTGCAGGCGGGCGCGCGAATGCGCGAGGACGTCGAACACGTCGGCGGGCGGCGGAGGCGGGGCGATGGCGGGCATGGCGGCAGGTTGGAAACTGTAGCGCGCGCGGCGGGTCCGCGCGCGCGACACCCGCAACGAAGCGCAGGATCGTGCAATGGTGCCGTGCCGCGGCCGGGCAGACTGCGCCCATGACGTCCTTCCTGTACGCGCTCACCGTCGCCATCTGGGGCACCACCTGGATCGCCCTCAAGCTGCAACTGGGCAGCGCGCCCATTCCTTGGTCGATCGCGTACCGGTTCGCGCTGGCCGCCGCGGTGCTGTTCGCCTGGCTGGCCGCGCGCGGCCGCCTTCGCCTGCCGCGGCCCGAGGTGCGCTGGCTCGTGGCGGCCCAGGGGCTGTGCCTGTTCTGCGTGAACTTCATCTGCTTCCTGAACGCGAGCCGCAGCATCGCCAGCGGACTGGTGGCGGTGGTGTTCTCCACCGCCACGCTGTGGAACGCGCTGGGCGCGCGGCTGGTCTACAAGCGCCGGCTGACGCCGACGATCGTGGGCGGCGGAGCGCTCGGGCTGGCCGGCCTGCTGCTGATGTTCTGGCCCGAGCTCGCGCGCCACGGCGCGTCGGCGGACACCTGGCGCGGACTCGGCTTCGCGCTGGTCGGCACGCTGTGCTTCTCGTGCGGCAACCTGCTGTCGGCGCGCATGCAGGCGCTCGGCGAGACGCCTGCGCTCACCAATGCCTGGGGCATGCTGGTGGGCACGCTGGTGCTGGTGGCCGGCTGCGCGGCGGCGGGCATCGCGCCGGCCTTCGACACGTCGCCGTCGTACGTGGGCGCCTGGCTGTACCTGGCCCTCCCCGGCTCGGTGGTCGGCTTCACGGCGTATCTCGAGCTGGTGGGGCGGCTGGGCCCGGAGCGCGCGGCCTACTGCACGGTGCTGTTTCCGCTGGTGGCGCTGGCCATCTCGTCGGTGGCAGAGGACTATCGCTGGGCGCCTGTCGCGCTCGCCGGCATGGCGCTGGTGATGGCCGGCAACGTGCTCGTCCTCCGCAAGAGACCGTAGCCGATTCGCGTCAACGCAAGCCGGTGGCAGCGGTTTTGACGGAGACTAGCGGGATGGACAAGCACTACCTGCAGCCGCTGCTCGAACCCGAGGTGATCGTCGTGTTCGCCGCACGCCACGCCGACCCGTCGCAGCAGACCGCGCAGGGGCGCGCGCTCACCGAGGCCATCCGGGCGCAGCGCTTCACCGGCACCATCCGCTTCCTCGACATCGGCTTCACCGGCACGCTGGCCGAGCTGTCGCAGACGCGCGCCGACCTGGCCATCATCGCGCTGCCGCCCAAGGACATCGCCGCCGCGCTGGAGGTGGCCGGCCGCATGACCTGCCGCGCGGCGCTCATCGTGTCGAACGGCGTCACGGCCGACCTGGCCGCGCAGCTGCGGCGGATCGCGCAGCGCGAGGGCGTGCTGCTGCTGGGGCCCAACAGCCTGGGCTTCCAGCGTCCGCGCCCCAACCTCAACGCCAGCGCCGCCGGGCCGCTGGCGCGCGCGGGCTCGCTGGGCGTGGTGTGCCAGTCGGGCGCGCTCACCGCGGCCATGCTCGACTGGGCCAGATCCAACGGCGTGGGCTTCTCGCTGATGGTGTCCATCGGCCCGCACACCGACATCGACATCGCGCAGGTGCTCGACTACCTGGCCAACGACCCGCAGACGCAGAGCATCATCGTCTACCTCGAGGGCATCGGCAGCGCGCGGCGCTTCATGAGCGCGCTGCGCTCGGCGGCCATCGCCAAGCCGGTGGTGGTGCTCAAGGCCGGCCGCAAGCAGGCCGGCAACGAGGCCGCGCAGACGCACAGCGCCGCCACGGTGGGCAGCGACGAGGTGTTCGACGCCGCGCTGCGGCGCGCCGGCGCCGTGCGGGTGCGCTCGTTCGTGGAGCTGTTCTCGGCGGCCAAGTGCCTCGCCTCGCGCTACCGGCCGGTCGGTCCGCGCCTGGCGCTGGTGACCAATGGCGGCGGGCCGGGCGTGCTGGCGGCCGACTGGGTGAACGAGATCGGCCTGAAGCTGGGCAAGCTGTC
>JACMOG010000416.1 GCA_014378125.1 Vitreoscilla sp.
ACCTGTTCTGGGCGCTGCGCGGCGGCGGCGGCGGCAACTTCGGCATCGTCACGTCGCTCACGTTCGACACCTTCGCCACCAGCGATCTCACCAGGTTCAGCGCCGACTTCGCCTGGGCCGACGCGGCCGGGGTGATGGCGGCCTGGCAGGCGTGGCCGCAGACGGCGCCCGACACGTTGTGGGCCGGGCTCGTGCTGGCCACCACCAAGCAGGCGAGCGGCCCCGCCGTGGAGGTCGAGGGCTATTTCATCGGCGGCCCCGCCGACTTCGCGCCGATCTGGACCGCGTTCCTCGCCGCGACGGGCGCCACGCCCACCTCGCAGAGCGTGCAGTCGGAGTCGTTTCGCGACGCGATGCTGTCGAGCTGCGGCAGCCGCACGGTGTCGCAGTGCCACCTGTCCAGCGAGACCAGCGACGGCAGCATCTCGCGCAGCGCCTTCGTGGCCACGTCCGACTTCTTCGACGCGCCGCTGTCCGCCGACGGCATCCAGGCGATGCTGGACGCCGTCGACGCCAACCAGTCCGCGGTCTACATCACCGTCATCATGGACTTGATGGGCGGCGCCATCGCCCGAGTGGCCCCCGACGCCACGGCCTTCGTGCACCGCGATGCGCTGTTCAGCGCGCAGTACTACATGAGCGGCGTGCCGGTGGCGCCGGACGCGGTGTCGGCCGCGCGCGGCGTGGTCGGCGGCATGCGCGCCGCCATGGCCGGGTACAGCTCCGGCGAGGCCTACCAGAACTACCTCGACCCGGCGCTGGCCGACTGGCAGCAGGCCTATTACGGCGCCAACTACGCTCGGCTGGTGCAGGTGAAGGCCGCGGTCGACCCGCACCGGGTGTTCAACCCGGCGCAGGGGATTCCGCCGCAGTAGCGCCACAAGAGGCCTGCACGACGGCAGGGGAGGGGCCCCGCGCGTACCACAAACGCCGCCGCCGCTGCCGGCCCGAAGGCGAGTAGACTCCGCCATTTTTCCCATTGCGACAGTGTCTGGCAGCTTGGCGCGCGCGGCGCGCCGCCCCCCTCTCACCGGTTCGACGTTCATCCGCACCCTCGCGGCCCTGAACCCGCTCCAGGCCCCGGCCGCGCCCGACGACTTCGCGCAGCGCCTCGCCCACTGGTTCGACTGGACTCACGCGTTCTCGCTCTCGGCAGCGCTGAGCGACGCCTCGTCGCGTCCGGACGTGCCCGGCTTCGGCGGGCGCGGTGCGCTCGCCGCGGACGAGCGCGAGCTGGCGCGCGTGCGGGGCGCGCTGGCGCGCACGATCGCGGAGGCGCCCGACGGGGGCGCGCCGCCGCGCCGCCTCGGCCGACCGCTGGCGGGCGCGACGACGTGCGTCGAGGTGGCGGTCGACTTCGCCACCTACCGCCAGCGCTACACCAAGTGCCAGCTGGCGATGGAGACGCAGATCGTGCCGCTGCGCCGCCGGCTGCGTTCCACGCTGGCCGACCGCTCGTCGGCGCTGGCCAAGCTGGCCGAACTGGACACGGTGATGGAGCAGGTGGTGGGCGCGCAGGAGCGCGCGCTGCTGGCCAGCGTCGGCGCGCGCCTGGAGCCGCGCTTCGGGCAACTGCGGGCCGCGTCGCCCGACACGCCTCCCCAGCCCGGGCCGTGGCTGGATCGGTTCCGGGACGAGATGCGCAGCCTGTTGCTCGCCGAACTCGATCTCCGCCTGCAACCCGTCGAAGGCCTGCTCGAAGCCTGTCGCCAGTCGAACAACGATCGCCCATGAATCAAATTCCCCGCCACGCCGCCTTCATCGCGGGCCTGGCCGTCGTCGCCTGGGTCGGCGCCGGCTACGTGCTCACCAATCCGCTGGCGCTCGCCATCACTGTGCTCATCGGCGCGTTGTACGTGGCCGGCGTGCTGGAGTTGCGGCGCTTCCGCGGCGCCACCGATGCGCTCGCGCAGGCCGTCGCCGAACTGCCCGAGACTCTGGACAGCCCGCGCGCGTTCCTCGCCCGCGTGCCCGCGTCGCTGGTCAACAGCGTGCGCCGCCGCATCGAGGGCGAGCCCGTGGGCCTGCCGGGCCCGGCGCTTGCGCCGACGCTGGCCGGCCTGCTGGTGCTGCTGGGCATGCTGGGCACGTTCCTGGGCATGATCCTCACGCTGCGTGGCACCGGTGCCGCGCTGGAGACGGCCACCGACCTCGTGGCCGTGCGCAACTCGCTCATCGCGCCGGTGAAGGGCCTGGGCCTGGCCTTCGGCACCTCGGTGGCGGGCGTGGCCACGTCGGCCGCGCTGGGCCTGCTGTCCGCGCTCGCTCGACGCGAACGCCTGGCCGTGGCCCAGGGCCTGGATGCCCGCATCGCCACCACCCTGCGCCCGTTCTCGATGGCGCACCAGCGCGAGGCCTCGCTGGTGCTGCTGCAACGCCAGGCCGACCTGATGCCGGCGCTGGTGGACGCCCTGAAGTCGTTGATGGACACGCTGGCCACGCAGTCCGCGGCCTCCGGTGAGCGCCTGCTGGCCAGCCAGGAGCGCTTCCAGCGCCAGGCCGAGGCGGCCTACGCGGGCCTCGCGGCGTCGGTCGACCGCACGCTGCAGGCGAGCCTGACCGAAGGCGCGCGCATCGCCGGCGACACCATCCGCCCGGTGGCCGAGGCCACGCTGGCCGGCATCGCGCGCGAGACCGGCGCGCTCCACGCCGCGCTCGCCGGCACCATGCAGGGCCAACTCGACCAACTGTCCACGCGATTCGAGCCGAGCACGGCCACGGTGGCCGGATCCTGGCAGGCCTTGCTGGCGCGTGACGCGCGCGCGGGCGACGAGCTCGCCGCCACGCTGTCCGCGTCGCACGAGCGCTTCGCGCAGACCTTCGACGCACGTTCGGCCGCGCTGCTTGACGCCTCGGGCGCGCAGGCGGCCACCGCGGCCGCCACCTTCGAGCGCCATTCGGCGTCGCTGCTGGGCACCGTGCAGCAGGCCCACGCCGAACTGCAGTCGACATCCGCCGCGCGCGACCAGCAACGCGTCGACGCCATGGCCCGCTCGCTGGAGGCGATGGCCGAGTCGGTGCGCCAGCAGTGGCAGCAGGCCGGCGCGCAGTCGCTCGAGCAGCAGCAACGCGTGGTGGAGACGATGGAGCGCACCGCGCGCGACATCACCGTGCAGGCCGAGACCCAGGCGCGCGCCACCATCGCCGAGATCGGCCGCCTGGTGCAGGCCGCGTCCGAGGCGCCGCGCGCCGCGGCGGAGGTCATCTCCGAGCTGCGCCAGAAGCTGTCCGACAGCATGGCGCGCGACAACACGATGCTGGACGAACGCGCTCGCATCCTCGACACGCTGGGCACGTTGCTGGACGGCGTCAACCAGGCGGCGAGCGAGCAGCGCGGCGCCATCGACGCGCTGGTCACGTCGTCGGCCGAGGTGCTCGAGCGCGTGGGCGCGCGCTCCAACGACCAGGTGCAGGCCGACGCCGGCAAGCTGGCCGACGTGGCCGCGCAGGTGGGCGGCGGCGCGGCGCACGGGGGCAGCCTGGGCGG
>JACMOG010000417.1 GCA_014378125.1 Vitreoscilla sp.
AAGCGGGTTGAGCTGACCGGCTATGAGGGGATTCCCCACCTCATCACGCCGATCATCACCAACCCGAAGAAGGCCGCAGAGGCCTTGCAGTGGGTGGTCCGCGAGATGGAGACCCGGTACGACGACCTCGCGGCATTCGGGTTCAAGCACGTCGACGACTTCAACAAGGCCGTCAAGGCCGGCAAGATCAAGGCGCTGCCCGGGTCTGAGCGGGTCATCCACCCCTACCCGTACCTCTTGATCATCGTCGACGAGCTCGCTGACCTGATGATGGTCGCGCCCAGGGACGTCGAGGACTCGATCGTCCGCATCACCCAGCTCGCGCGGGCGGCCGGCATCCACCTGGTGCTGGCCACGCAGCGTCCCAGCGTCGACGTGATCACCGGCCTGATCAAGGCCAACATCCCCACGCGCCTGTCGTTCCAGGTGTCCAGCAAGATCGACAGCCGCACCATCCTCGACCAGATGGGCGCCGAGGCGCTGCTGGGCCAGGGCGACATGCTCTACCTCACCCCCGGCGGCGGCGTGCCCGTGCGCATCCATGGCGCCTTCGTGAGCGACGACGAGGTGCACCGCGTGGTGGAGTACCTGAAGTCGCAATCGCCGGCCAACTACATCGAGGGCATCCTCGAGGGCGGCGTGCTCGAGGGCGACGTCGACGGCGATGGTTCGGGCGGCGGGTCATCCGATGCGGAGTCCGATCCGTTGTATGACCAGGCGGTGGCGGTGGTGCTGCAGAACAAGCGGGCGTCCATCTCGCTGGTGCAGCGCCACCTGCGCATCGGCTACAACCGCGCGGCGCGGCTGCTCGAGCAGATGGAGCAGTCGGGCATGGTGTCCAGCATGTCGGGCTCCGGCAACCGCGAGATCCTCATACCCAAGCGCGACGAATGAGCATGCTGCTCGGCGTCGCTGCCGAAAGAAGCAGATGACCGTCTCCCGTTTCACGCGCAACACGCTGCTCGCGGCGATCGCGCTTGCCAGTGCCTCGGCATTCGCCACGGCCACCGACGAGCTGCGCGACTTCGTCAGGAACGTGAAGTCCGGCACGTCCACGTTCACGCAGACCATCACGTCGCCCAACGGCAAGCAGAAGGTGTCCAACGGCAGCTTCGAGTTCGCGCGGCCCAACCGCTTCCGCTTCGTCTACGAGAAGCCGTACGCGCAGACGGTGGTGGGCGACGGCACCAAGGTGTGGATCTACGACCCCGACCTGAACCAGGCCTCGTCGCGCAAGCTGGGCGATGCGCTGGCCAACACGCCGGCCGCGCTGATCGTGTCCAACGACATCGACAAGGTGTTCACGCTGGCCGACGCCCCGTCGACCAACGGCCTCGACTGGGTGGTCGCCACGCCGAAGCAGGCCGAGGGCACGGTGCGCTCGCTGCGCGTCGGCTTCAAGGGCCACGCGCTGGCGCAGCTCGAGATCAACGACAGCTTCGGGCAGCGCTCGCTGATCGTGTTCAACGCGTTCGAGCCGAACGCGAAGCTGCCCGCCGACGCGTTCACGTTCGTGCCGCCCAAGGGCGCCGACGTCTCGGAGCAATAGGTAAAGGGGTCTGGCCCGGAACGGGGCCAGACCCCTCGAGAAAAGACACCTCAAGAAAACGGCCGCCCGGTTGCCCGAAGCGGCCTGCCCAATTCCTTCGAGGAAACTGTCCGGAGTTCCTGGCGCGGTGAGGTCGCGCCGTCCTTCGCCCCGGATCAACGCACTCAGTGCACCGCCGGCTCGTCCATGAGGCCCATGTCGGGCGCGGTCATCATCTGTTCGATGTCCATCAGGATCAGCATGCGCTCGGCGTCGCCGCTCTTGATGGTGCCCAGGCCCGTGATGTAGGCCGCGTCGATCGCGCCGTTGAACTCGGGCGCCGGCTTGATGGCGTCGCCGCCCAGCTCGAGCACGTCCGACACCGAATCCACCACCATGCCCACGGTGCGGCTGGCGATGTTGAGGATGATGACGACGGTGAAGCTGTTGTACTGCACGTCCGACAGGCCGAAGCGCAGGCGCATGTCGACGATCGGCACGATGACGCCGCGCAGGTTCACGACGCCCTTGATGAAGTGCGCCGCGTTGGCGATGCGCGTCGGGTTCTCGTAGCCGCGGATCTCCTGCACCTTCAGGATGTCGATGCCGTACTCTTCGGCGCCGAGCTTGAACGACAGGTATTCGCGGGTCGCCCCATGCAGGGCCGAGGTGGCGGCTTGCGCGCTGGCGCGGGGGTCGGTGGCGGTGATGGCGCTCATGGGCGTTCTTGCTCCTTGCAACGAGGACGATGCCGCACGGCCCCAGGATGAAGCCGGGCCGTGTCGATGCCTTGCAGTGTGAGCCGACGCGGGCGCCGCGAATGCCGGAAAAGACCGACGCCCCCCTGCCAATTCACCGCTTGAGCTCCGCCGCCGCGCCGATCCCGCTCGGGCGGGGGTTGTAGGATGCACCGACCACCATGCCCGATCTCTTTTCCAAGAAACCCGTCCCCCCGCTGGCCGAGCTGATGCGGCCGCAGGCGCTCGCCGACGTCGTCGGACAGCGCCACCTGCTGGGCCCC
This sequence comes from Vitreoscilla sp., assembly GCA_014378125.1. Next base: position 2,550 of record JACMOG010000417.1, read on the forward strand.
GGCAAGCCGCTGCGCCTGGCGTTCGAGTCGCGCAAGCTGCATTCCTTCATCCTGTGGGGCCCGCCGGGCGTGGGCAAGACCACGCTGGGCCGGCTGGCCGCCAAGGTCACCAACAGCCACTTCATCGCGATCTCGGCCGTGCTGGCCGGCATCAAGGACATCCGCGCCGCCATCGACGAGGCGCAGGACGCGCTCGACCGCGAGAGCCGGCAGACGGTCACCTTCGTCGACGAGATCCACTCGTTCAACAAGACGCAGCAGGACGCGTTGCTGCCGCACGTGGAGTCGGGCCTGCTGACGCTGATCGGCGGCACCACCGAGCATCCGGGCATGCAGGTGACCAACGCGCTGCTGTCGCGCGCCCAGGTCTACAACCTGCAGCCGCTGGTGCAGGAAGACTTCCGCGAGCTCTACGAGCGGGCGCGCGCGCACCTGCCCGCGGTGACGATGGACGACGACGCCCTGGCGCTGATGGGCGGCTACGCCGACGGCGACGGGCGGCGCTTCCTGAACCTGCTGGAACAGGTGGCGAACGCCGCTACCGGGGCCGGCATCGCGGCGGTGGATGCGGCCTTCGCCGCGTCGGCCACCAGCCCGTCGCTGCGGCGCGCCGACAAGAGCGGCGACTCGTACTACGAGCAGATCTCGGCCTTCCACAAGTCGGTGCGTGGCTCTCAACCTGACGCCGCGCTGTACTGGCTCGCGCGCATGCTCGATGGCGGCGTCGATCCGCGCCAGGTCACGCGCCGCATGATCGCCATCGCCAGCGAGGACGTCGGCAACGCCGACCCGCGCGCGTTGCAACTGGCCATGAACGCGGCCGAGGCCGTCGACCGGCTGGGCCTGCCCGAGTGCGAGCTGGCGCTGGCGCAGTGCACCACGTACCTGGCGTCCGCGCCCAAGTCCAACGCCTCCTACCTGGCATGGAAGCAGGCCAAGGACTTCGTGCAGCGCGACGGCACGCGGGCCGTGCCCATCCACCTGCGCAACGCGCCCAGCAAGCTGATGAAGCAGATGGGATACGGGCAGGAGTACCGCTACGCGCACGACGAGCCGAATGCCTACGCCGCCGGCGCGCACTGGTTCCCCGACGACGTGGCGGCGCAGCGTTGGTACCACCCGGTACCGCGCGGCATGGAGATCAAGATCGCCGAGAAGCTCGCCGCGCTGCGCGCACTCGACGACGCGGCCGCCGGCGACGCCTGACGGGCACGGCGCCGGTGCCCGCGCACCGCCGCAAGGCATCTGGTGGTTCCGCGTCACGCGGGTAAGCCCGTCCGCCTCGCTGGCGGGGCGCTCCTAGAATCCCGCCAACGCGCAGGCGTCATGGGACTCCGTCATCGGGGGCTCGGTGGCCGGGTTCTTGCAACGCCTGTGCGGCGAACATGACCGGGAGACCCCCTGATGGACATCTTTCTGCAGCAGTTGATCAACGGCCTGGTGCTCGGGAGCATGTACGCGCTCGTGGCGCTGGGCTACACGATGGTCTACGGCATCGTCAACCTCATCAACTTCGCGCACGGCGAGGTGCTGATGGTGGGCGCCCTCACCAGCTGGTCGGTCACGGTGTGGCTCGCGCCCATGGGCCTGCCGGGATGGCTGCTGCTGCTGATCTCGCTGCTGTGCGCCGTGGTGGTGTGTTCGGTGCTGAACTTCACCATCGAGAAGATCGCCTACCGGCCGTTGCGCAACGCGCCGCGCCTGGCCCCGCTGATCACCGCCATGGGCATGAGCCTGCTGCTGCGCACGCTCGCCATGATCATCTGGAAGCCCAACTACCACTCGTATCCCACGCTGCTGCCGCGCGACCCGATCTTCGTGGGCGGCGCGGTCACCAACTTCACGCAGCTCGCCATCATCGTGGTGACGGCGGTCACGCTGGGCGGCCTCATGTGGCTGGTGAACAGGACCAAGCTCGGCCGCGCCATGCGCGGCACCGCCGAGAACCCGCGCGTGGCGGCGCTGATGGGCGTGCGTCCCGACAACGTCATCTCGGCCACCTTCGTGATCGGCGCCGCGCTGGCCGCGCTGGCCGGCGTCATGTGGGCGTCCAACTACGGCACCGCGCAGTTCTCCATGGGCTTCACGCCGGGCCTCAAGGCCTTCACCGCGGCCGTGTTCGGCGGCATCGGCAACCTGGCCGGCGCCATGGTGGGCGGCGTGCTGCTGGGCCTCATCGAGGCCTTCGGCTCAGGCTACATCGGCGACATCACCGGTGGCGTGCTGGGTTCGAACTACCAGGACATCTTCGCGTTCATCGTCCTGATCCTCGTGCTCACGCTGCGCCCCAAGGGCCTGCTGGGCGAGCGTGTCGCCGATCGCGCCTGAACGAAGACGACCAGGAGAATTCCCCATGAAGAACAAGTTCGTCCTCTTCGGCGTCGGCATCCTGCTGCTGCTGATCCTGCCCTTCTTCGCGCAGTACTTCGGCAACGGCTGGGTGCGCATCATCGACTCGGCGCTGCTGTACATGATGCTGGCGCTGGGCCTGAACATCGTGGTGGGCTACGCCGGCCTGCTCGACCTGGGCTACGTGGCGTTCTACGCGGTGGGCGCCTACATGTTCGGCTTGCTCGCCTCGCCGCACCTCACCGAGCACTTCGAGTCGTTCAAGCACGCGTTCGGCAACGGCATGCATGCGCCGGTGTGGGTGGTGATCCCGCTCGGCGCGCTGGTGGCGGGCACGTTCGGCGTGCTGCTGGGCGCGCCCACGCTGCGCCTGCGCGGCGACTACCTGGCCATCGTCACGCTCGGGTTCGGCGAGATCATCCGCGTGTTCCTCAACAACCTCGACGCGCCGGTGAACATCACCAACGGCCCTAAGGGCCTCGACTCGATCGACTCCATCAAGTTCTTCGGCCTCGATCTCGGCACCGACCACACGCTGTTCGGCATCGAGTTCCACTCGGTCACGTGCTACTACTTCCTGTTCCTCGCCCTGGTGATCCTGGCCGTGGTCATCTGCCATCGCCTCGAGCGCTCGCGCATCGGGCGCGCGTGGATGGCCATCCGCGAGGACGAGACCGCCGCCAAGGCCATGGGCATCAACACCCGCAACCTGAAGCTGCTCGCGTTCGGCATGGGCGCCACCTTCGGGGGCGTCTCGGGCGTGATGTTCGGCGCGTTCCAGGGCTTCGTGTCGCCGGAGTCGTTCTCGCTCGACGAGTCGATCATGATCGTCGCGATGGTGGTGGTGGGCGGCATCGGCCACATCCCGGGTGTGCTGCTGGGCGCGCTGCTGCTGTCCGCGCTGCCCGAGGTGCTGCGCTACGTGGCCGGCCCGCTGCAGGAGGCCACCGGTGGCCGCCTGGATTCCGCCATCCTGCGCCAGTTGCTGATCGCGCTGGCCATGATCGGCGTGATGCTCTCGCGTCCGCGCGGCCTGTGGCCGTCGCCCGAGCACGGCAAGGCCGCGCCGACGCCCTTTCCCGTGCCCGTCAAGTAAGAACAAGAGGGAAC